>NZ_JAIQLH010000077.1 GCF_020037025.1 Streptomyces huiliensis
CGGTCAGCCGCTCGGCTTGACCGTCCCCGATCCGGGCGGCGGATTTCCCCCGCCGGACGGCGGAGTCGGCGGCTGCTGCGTCGCCGGCGGTTCCGTCTTCGGCGGCGGATCCGTGGGATCGGTCGGCGTCGTCGGAGGCTGCGGCTTCGTCGTCTCGCCACCCCCCGGCGTACGGGAAGGACTCGGGTGCCCCCCACCCGTCCGCGACGGCGACGGCGAGTCGTCGGGTGAGGCCGAGCCCGACGGCGAAGGCGAGGAACTCGCGGACGGCGTCCCCGACGGCGCCCCCGTCGCCCCCGGAGTACCAGGCCGCTCGGAAGCACCGGCCGTGGGCCGGCCACGCATCGGCGCGGGCCCACCCCCACCCGACACCGGATGATCAGCGGTGAGATCGGGCTCACCATCCTGCTGCGAAGAAGACCGATCGGGCTTCACCGCATCCTGCTCGCCCCCGCCCTGTTCCCCACTCCCGGCAGAGGTCCCGAGCGAGACGACGGTCCCGAGCACGGCGGCGAGCACCACGCCCGCCCCGGCCGCGGCGAGGTTGCGCCGTCCCCCGCCGGCCATCAGCTTCTGCACCCAGGCCTGCGGCCCGCCGGGCCGCTTCCCGGACGCCGAAGGCTTGCCGTCACCGGCCCGCGGCGCGGGCACCCGCTTGATGGCCGCGGTGGAGACGCGGTCCGGGTCGGTGGTGAAGGCGGGCGGCGCGGCGGACTGCTCGCTGCGGGCCGCCGGGACCTCCTCGCCGGCGGAGCCGCGCGGGCCACCGCCGGCGGCGGGCGCCGG
>NZ_JAIQLH010000078.1 GCF_020037025.1 Streptomyces huiliensis
CCCGGCCTGGCCGCGGCCGGGCTGGGCACACCGCGCAAGGGCCTCACGGAGCTGACCGACGCCTGGGCGGAGGCCCTCGCCGCCGCCCGCGCGGCGGCGGCCGAACGGCGGCTCGGCCCGCTCGCCGAGTGGGCGGCCATCGGCCCGTACCGCGTCCTGACCGGCCTCCCCGCCGACCGGGAGCCGGACCACGCCGTCCGCCCGCTCCTGGCCCACTCCCACGCCGAGCTGGCCCGCACGACGGAGGTCTACCTCGACTGCGCCGGCCAAGCCGGCCGCGCGGCCGCGGCCCTCGGCATCCACCGGCAGACGCTCTACTACCGCCTGTCCCGGGTGGAACAGCTCACCGGCCTGGACCTGGACAACGGCGAGGACCGGCTGCTGCTGCACATGACACTGAAGGCGGCGCGGCTGGGGTGAGGGGTGGAGGTCTTGGAGGTCTTGGGGGCGCACTTGCCCTTTCCCAGAGGGCTTGCCCTCCCCCAGAGGGAGCACCCCCCTTCAGGGTTCCTGCGGGGCCGCGGTGACCCCCGGTTCAGCAGACGCTCCACGCGCTCACCGCGGTCAGCGGTATGCGGAAGAACTCGCCCAGCCGGGCGGGCAGGCTGCTGGAGCCGGCGATCAGGTGGCAGCCGTGGAGGTGGACGAACTCCGGCGGGTAGCCCGGGGGTTCGGCCGCCTCCCGGGCGAAGTCCTCGGCGAAGCGCTCCTCGGGCAGGCCCGCGTCGTTCAGCCGGCCGGCGATGTGGGCGGCCCAGTGCCGGTGGGCCGCGAGGCGGCCCGCGAGCACCACGCCGCCGGCGACGACCGTGATGCGCGGGCCGGCGCCTTCCATCTCGGTGCGGTTGATGAGGTCGACGAGGAGTTCGTCCTGCGGGGTGGCGGTCATGCGGGGACTGTAGTGGGGGTCCGGCTCCCTCAGCCGTCCCGGGCGCCTTCCGCGAACACCTCCCCGTACAGCCGGAAGAGGCGGAGCGGTGAGGTGGTGCGGAGCCGGTCCCAGCAGGCGGCCGTCAGGCGGCGGGCCTCGGCGCCCGGCCAGGGGGTGGGGCAGGAGTTCGGGCGGCAGCAGCGGATCGGGGGGGGCATGGCCTGGGAGAACTCGGCCGCCAGTTCGACGGCCAGGGTGAGCCGCGCGGTGTCCGACGGCCGGGGGTCCGCGTCGAGTTCGGCGCGGCAGGCGCGGGCCACGGCGGCGAGACGGAGGCCGCGTACCGCCGGCTCCTCCCGCCGGGCGCCCTGAGCGTCGCCCGCTACCCGGACGCGACCCACTCCCTCGTCCCGCACGCCGTCGAAAGGTCGGCGGCCCGGCTGACCCTGACCGCGCTGTTCGCGCCGCGCCGGCTGTACGCGGGCGGGTTCCTCGCCGATCAGGCGCGCTTCGCGCGGGAGGCGTGACTCCTCCTCGCGGAGGCCCGGAGGGAAACGTTCCGGGCGGCTGGGCGACTTGGACGGCAGACCACCCGTCCAAGCAGGGGGAAGCATGAGCGAGAATCGTCCGGCCATTCGATTCGATGGCGGGTCCGGGGGTGCGCCGCCACCGCGCGCGGCCCGCCGCGGCCCGCCCCAGGGGGGAACCTGCCATGACCGCACACCCGATAGCCGACGCCTCAGGCCCCACGAGAGCCCGTCGCCTCTCGCGCACCACGCTCACCGCCGCCGTCGCCGCCGCGGCCGTCGCCGCACCACTCGTCGTGGCTGAGCCGGCCGCCGCGGCGGGCCCGAAGGTCGTCTGCACCTCGGCCAAGGCCGGCCTCGCCGCCAAGCTCACCAAGGACATCACCGCGGCCCTGCGCGGGCGGGCCGGCCACACCGGCATCGCCTTCGACGACCCGGCGACGAAGACGAGCTGCACCTACGACGCGGACCGGCAGTTCGACTCGGCGAGCATCTTCAAGCCGATCGTCCTCGGCACCCTGCTGTGGGACGCGGACAAGGCGAAGCGCTCGCTGACGTCGAAGGAGAAGGCGCTCGCCCACAAGATGATCACCGAGTCGGACAACGACTCCACGACGGAGCTCCGGAACCGGCTCACCACGGCGAAGATCACGGCGTTCGTCAAGGCCGCCGGCATGAAGCGCACGCTCCCCAACCAGACCTGGGGCACCACCCAGATCACCGCGCGGGACGAGCAGCGCCTCCTCTCCCTCCTCACCACGCGCAACAAGCTGATCACCGACAAGTCCCGGGCCTACGCCCTCGACCTGATGAACAAGGTGATCCCCTCGCAGCGCTGGGGCACCCCGGCCGGCGCCCCCAAGGGCACCAAGGTGCACGTCAAGAACGGCTGGCTGCAGCGCGACCGGGACGGCCTCTGGCGCGTCCACAGCATCGGCGCCTTCACCGGCGGCGGCCGGACGTACACCCTCTCCGTGCTGACCCACGGCAACCGCACCTGGCAGGGCGGCATCGACGCCATCCAGGCCGTCGCCCGCGCCGTCCACCGCGACGTCAACCCGGCCGTGAAGAACGCCCAGCTCATCGCTCCGCCGGCGCACCCGCAGGAGGTCATGCCGCCGCGGTCCTGAGCCGGGCGGGGGGAGATGACGGATTCAGGGTGGCACTCCCCACAGAAAACCGCGCAACCGTTCGATTCTGTAGTGAGTCATGGGACATGAGTTCACGGTGGTGACGCCTCGCCATGTCACCACCCAGCACAGGGGGGGAATCCCATGACTCAGCACCGCATACCCCGACGCGCGCTCGCCGCGTCGGTCGCCGTGGCGGCGCTCGCCGCCGCCGCGCCGCTCGCCACCGCGGGCCCCGCCGCCGCGGCGGGGCCCAAGGTCGTCTGCACCTCGGGCAAGGCCGGGCTCGCGGCCAAGCTCACCAAGGACATCACCGCGGCCCTGAAGAAGATGCCCAGCCGGTCCGCCGTCGCCCTGCAGGACCCGGCGACCAAGACCACCTGCTCGTACAACGGGGACGCCCGTTTCGACTCGGCCAGCGTCATCAAGGCGACGATCCTCGGGACGCTGCTGTGGGACGCGAACACCCACGGGCGGCAGTTGACCGCGTGGGAGAAGCAACAGGCCAAGGGGATGATCACCATCTCCGACAACCCCTCCACCACTCGCTTGTGGGAGCGGCTCGGCAGCTCCAAGGTCAAGGCGTTCGTCAAGGCCGCGGGCATGAAGCGGACCGTCCCGGAGACCGGCCACGCCTGGGGCATCAGCCAGATCACCGCCAACGACGAGCAGAAGATGCTCGCCCTGTTCACCCAGCGGAACAAGCTGATCCGCGACAAGGACCGCTCCTACGCCCTCGACCTGATGAACAAGGTCGTCTCCGGTCAGCGCTGGGGCACCCCGGCCGGCGCCCCCAAGGGCACGAAGATCCACGTCAAGAACGGCTGGATGCACCGCACCAACGACAACCGCTGGTACGTGCACAGCATCGGCGCCTTCGACGGCGGCGGCCGCACCTACACCATGTCGGTGCTGACCTACGGCACGTACAGCGACGCGAGCGGCGCCAAGGCGATCGAGGCGGTCGCGCGGGTCGTCCACAAGGACCTCAACCCGTCCGCGAAGAAGAGCGCGCTCTTCGTCCCGCCGGCCCGTCCGCAGGAGGTCGTGCCGCCGGGCGTGTGAGCCCCGGCCGGGGTCCGGGCACCCGCCCGGACCCCGGTCCCTCAGGGAGGCGGAACAGGGCCCTCAGCCCTCGTCGAGGGTGATCGCCTGGACCGGACAGGCCCGCACCGCCTCCTTCACCATCGGGTCCGCGCCGCCCTCGCTTCCCGGCCGGACGGCGCCGAAGCCGTCGTCGTCCGTGTCGAAGACACCGGGGGCGGTGAGGGCGCACTGACCCGAGCCGATGCACAGGTCCGAATCGATGCTGACGCGCATGGGGTACTCCGTTCTGCGGTCACCAGGTGACCGGGAGGGCGAACAGTCCTTGCACGGTGCCGCCGGGTTTGACGGACACCTCATCGGGGGCAACGGCCAGCCGCAGCGTGGGGATACGGGCGAACAGGGACGAGAAGGCGATTTCGAGCTCCGCGCGGGCCAGGTTCTGCCCCAGGCACTGGTGGATCCCGTACCCGAACGCCACATGATGGCGCGCGGAGCGGTGGACGTCGAGGGTGTCGGGGTCGGCGTAGGAGGCCGGGTCCCGGTTGGCCTCGGGAGTGGCGAGCAGGACGCCCTCGCCCGTCCGGATCGTCTCGCCCGCCACCTCGACGTCCGCCACGGCGACCCGGACCAGCGAGTCGGCGATCGAGAGGTAGCGCAGCAGCTCCTCGACCGCGCCGCGCATCAGCGCGGGATCGGCGCGCAGGGCGGCCAGTTGCTCCGGGTGGCGGAGCAGGGTGTAGGTGCCGAGGGAGATCATGTTGGACGTGGTCTCGTGGCCCGCGATGAGCAGCAGCAGCGCCATGGAGACGAGTTCCTCGCGGTCCATGGTGCCGGCGGGGTCCGCGAGGAGGGTGTCGAGCAGGCCGTCGCCCGGTGTCTCGCGTTTGCGGTCGAGCAGCCGCCGGAAGTACGCCCGCAGCTCCTCGCGGGCCTCGCGGGCCTCCGCCGCGGTCTCCGCCACCAGCAGCCGCCGGGAGCGGCTCTCGAAGAACTCGTGGTCGGCGTAGGGGACGTCGAGCAGGGAGCAGATCACCGTCGACGGGACGGGGAGCGCGTACGCGGTGACGAGGTCGGCCTCCGGGCCGGCCGCCAGCATGCGGTCGAGGAGCTCGTCCACGACCTGCTGGATCGCGGGGCGCAGGGCGTTGATCCGCTGGAGGCCGAAGCCCGGGATGAGCGTCCGGCGCTGGCGGTTGTGCAGGGGGTCGTCGGTGCCGAGGAGGGGGATGGGCCGGATGGCCTGTTCGGCGAGGCGCGGCATGGTGACCGGGAAGTCCGGATGCTGCCGGTCGGCGGAGAGGCGGCGGTCGCCGAGCAGGGCGCGGACCTCGGCGTGGCCGGTGACGAACCAGACCTCCCGGCCGTCGAAGAGGGTGACGCGGGTGAGCGGCCGGTCTTCGGGGGCCGAGGGGTGGCCGGCGGGCGGATGGTACGGGCAGACCCGGTCCTGCGGCCAGGGTTGGGCGGCGGTTTCCGGCGGCGTTAACGGGGCGGCTGGGGTGGCCGGGGCGAAGGGGGTGGCGGACAGCGGGGGTTGCGCGATTTCGGTCATCGGTGACCTCCGGCGAGCAGACTGGTATCCTTGGGCAACCATTAGACCGGAGGGTTCCGTACCCGTCCATGGGGCGTGACCGGAATCCGGCCACACGGGACCGCTATCCGGTCGCCTCCCCCGCGTACGGCCACACCTCGCGTACGGCCGCACGCCGCGTACGGCTACGCCTCCCCCGGGTCGAGCACCCGCCCCTCGGCGATGCGCCGCACGCCTTCGACGATGTCCTTGCCGCGCGGCGCGGCCGCCGGGTCGATGAGCCACTGCACCCAGAGCCCGATGAACAGGGCGTGGACGACCGATCCCACGGTTCGGGACGCGACGGCGGGCACCTGGTCGTCGTCGACGCCCTCGAGGATCGCCACGATGCCCTCGCGGCCGCTCGGCAGCACGGCGGCGAACTGCTCACGCAGCTCGGGACGCTTCGGCAGCTGGCCGATCATCTCGAACTGGGCGGCCCAGAACGCCTGGTCCGCCGAGAAGCCCTCCAGCAGCGAGTCCCAGCAGGCCGCCATCCGTTCGTCGTGCGAGGCGTCGGGAGTCGCGCCGGCGGCCAGCGCGCGGCCCGCCCGCTCCCCCCACTCCTCCGTCAGCTGGATGAACGCGGCCATCATCAGCGCGTCCTTCGAGCCGTAGTGGTAGCCGATCGAGGCCAGGTTGGCGCCGGAGGCGGCCACGATGTCACGCGCGGTCGTGCGCGCCCAGCCCTTGTCGAGCAGGCAGCGCTTGGCGCCGTCCAGGAGGTCTTCGCGATGTCCCATGCCGGAAGCCTAACCGCCGTCCATACGCACGTCATGGACGCCCGTCTCATACGGACGTTTGATACGCACGTATTAAACGGCCGTCATAGACAGGCGTTTAAGACGTGCGTATAGTCCTGCTCATGACGAACCCCAGCACCCGCGCCGGGCGCAGGGAGTGGACGGCGTTCACCGTCCTCCTGCTGCCCCTCCTCCTGGTCTCGATGGACACCTCCGTCCTCTTCTTCGCCGTCCCGGCCATCACCCGGGACCTGGGCGCGAGCAGCACCCAGCAGCTCTGGATCTTCGACAGCTACGCGTTCGCCCTGGCCGGGCTGCTGATGACGATGGGTTCGCTGGGCGACCGGATCGGCCGCCGCAAGCTCCTGCTGCTGGGCGCCGCCGCCTTCGGCACGGCATCGGTGGCCGCGGCGTACGCGCAGAGCGCCGAGATGCTGATCGCGGCGCGGTTCGTCCTGGGCATCGGCGGTGCGACGCTGATGCCGAGCACGATGGGGCTGGTGCGCAACATGTTCCGCGACGACGCGCAGCGGGCCAAGGCGGTCGGCATCTGGTCGGCGGCCATGGCGGGCGGCATCGCGCTGGGCTCGGTGCTCGGCGGGGTGATGCTCAAGCACTTCTGGTGGGGCTCGGTCTTCCTGCTGAACGTGCCCGCGATGGTGCTGCTGCTGATCTGCGCGCCGTTCCTGGTCCCGGAGTTCAAGGACCCGCGGCCCGGCCGCTTCGACCTGCCGAGCGTGGTGCTGTCGATGGGCGCCGTGCTGCCCACGATCTACGGCGTCAAGGAGATGGCGGCCGACGGCTTCGACGTCACCCGGCTGCTCTGCGTGCTCGCCGGCCTGCTGCTCGGCGTGGCGTTCGTCCGGCGGCAGCGCGGCGGGGCCGCGATGATCAGCCGTGAGCTGTTCCGCGACCGCGCCTTCGGGGCGGGCATCGGCCTCAACTCCCTCGCGATGTTCGCCATGATGGGCTCCTCGTACTTCACCACCCAGTACCTCCAGTCGGTCCTGGGCAAGGGCCCCCTGGAGGCGGCGCTCTGGGGCACCCTCCCGTCCGTCGCCGTCGGCGCGGCCGCACCGCTGGCCACCGTCGCGGCCCAGCGCGTGGACCGGGCCTACGTGATCGCCACCGGTTTCGTCATCGCCGCGGCCGGCTTCGCCCTCCTCCTCGGCACCGGCACCTCCTCCCTGGTCCTCACCCTGATCTCCTGCGCGGTCATCGCCTGCGGCATCGTCATCGTCGCGGCGCTCGTCTCGGACCTGGCTCTCGGTGCGACGCCGCCCGAGAAGGCGGGCTCGGCCGCCGCTCTGCTGGAGACGGGGCAGGAGTTCGGCGGGGCGCTGGGTATGGCGGTGTTCGGCAGCATCGGGATGGCCGTCTACCGGCGGGACGTGGCCGACGGCCTCACCCTGCCGCAGAGCGAACTCGCCACCGTCCGCGAGACGCTGACCGGTGCGGCGGCGGTCGCCGGGCGGCTGCCCGGGCGGGCCGGGGAGGCTGTGCTCTCGGTTGCCCGGGAGGGGTTCGTGCACGGGATGCACGTGGCCGCGGCGGGGGCGGCTGTGGTGCTCCTCGTCGGAGCGGCGGTCTCGGTCCGCCTCCTGCGAGGGCGGCCGGCGCCGGCCGCTCCGGCCGAGGGACCGGCGGAGGCGCCGGTCGCCGTCGGGCGGTGAGCCGGGGTGGGGGCGGGGTCGGGGGTATGCCCCAGCCCCGCCCCTTCGCCGTTTCCTGGGGCTCCGCCCCAGACCCCGCTGATCGCGGCTTCGCCGCTCGTCCTCAAACGCCGGACGGGCTGGATCGTGCCTGAGCGGGCACTCTCAGCCTGGCGCAACACCCCCAGCGGACGTCAGTCCGCCAGGTTCACCGCCCGCGCCGACGCCGCGCCGATCTCGTCCGCGATCTCGGCGAGCACCGGCAGCGGGATCGACTCGTCGACCGTCAGGGCGACCAGCGCCTCGCCGCCCTCCGTCGCCCGCGACACCTGCATGCCGGCGATGTTGATGCCCGCCTCGCCGAGGATGCGGCCGATGGTGCCGACGACGCCGGGGCGGTCGACGTAGCGGAGGAAGGCCATGTGGTCGGCGAGGGCGAGGTCGATGTCCTTGTCGCCGACGGCGACGATCTTCTGGAGGTGCTTGGGGCCGGCGAGGGTGCCGGAGATGGAGACCTCGTCGCCGCCGGAGAGGGTGCCGCGGACGGTGACGACGTTGCGGTGCTCGGGGGACTCGGAGCCGGTCGTGAGGCGGACCTCGACGCCGCGCTCCTGGGCGAAGAGGGGGGCGTTCACGTAGGAGACGGTCTCGTCGACGATGTCCTCGAACACGCCCTTGAGGGCCGAGAGTTCGAGGACCTTGACGTCGTGCTGGGTGAGCTCGCCGTAGACCTCGACGTCGAGGCGGACGGCGACCTCGCCGGCCAGGGCGGTGAAGATGCGGCCCAGCTTCTCGGCCAGCGGCAGCGCGGGCTTGACGTCCTCGGCGATGACGCCGCCCTGGACGTTGACCGCGTCCGGCACCAGTTCGCCCGCGAGGGCCAGCCGCACGGACTTGGCGACGGAGATGCCCGCCTTCTCCTGCGCCTCGCCGGTGGAGGCGCCCAGGTGCGGGGTGGCCACGACGCTGTCGAACTCGAAGAGGGGCGAGTCGGTGCACGGCTCGGACGCGTAGACGTCCAGTCCCGCGCCGGCGACCCGGCCCTCCTTCAGGGCCGCGGCGAGCGCGGCCTCGTCCACGATGCCGCCGCGCGCGGCGTTGACGATCCGCACCGACGGCTTGACCTTGCGCAGCGCCTCGTCGCCGATCAGGCCGAGCGTCTCGGGCGTCTTGGGCAGGTGGACGGTGATGAAGTCGGCCGTCTCCAGCAGCTCGTCGAGCGTGCAGAGGCGGACGCCCATCTGGGCGGCGCGGGCGGGCTGGACGTAGGGGTCGTAGGCGGTGACCTTCATGCCGAAGGCGGCCATCCGCTGGGCGACGAGCACGCCGATACGGCCCAGGCCGACCACGCCGAGCGTCTTCTCGGACAGCTCGACGCCGGTGTACTTGGACCGCTTCCACTCGCCGTTCTTCAGGGCCGCGTTGGCCTGCGGGATGTTGCGGGCGGTGGCGATGAGCAGGCCACAGGCGAGCTCGGCGGCGGTGACGATGTTGGAGGTGGGGGCGTTGACGACCATCACGCCGGCCTTGGTGGCGGCGGAGACGTCGACGTTGTCCAGGCCGACGCCGGCGCGGGCGACGACCCGCAGCCGCTTGGCGGCGGACACGGCCTCGGCGTCGATCTTCGTGGCGGAGCGTACGAGGACGGCGTCGACGTCCACGATGGCGGCCAGCAGGTCGGCTCGGTCGGCGCCGTCACAGTGCCGGATCTCGAAATCCGGGCCGAGCGCGTCGACGGTGGCGGGCGAGAGTTCCTCGGCGATGAGTACGACGGGTTTGCGGGTCGAAGCAGTGCTCACGGGGTCCTCAGTCCTCACTGGTCCATGGGTTTCCCGGGCCGTGCCGTGGGGGGCACGGGGGAATGACGGCCGTCCCGACGGCCGCAGGCGGTGAAGGGGCGCAGCCGCGTTGGAGACGCACGACGCTGTGAGCCTGACGCGCTTTGTTGCGGTGAAGTGTATCGGCGGACGGGCGGGCGTTCTGCTCCGATTCGCAAGGATCACCGGGAAGGGTCCGGTGGAGCCGCACGGCGGCGGCCCCACCGGAACCGGGGCTCCCTGAGGGATCCCTCAGGGAGCCCTCAGGGCTCACGCCTCGTCGTCGACCCAGCTCATCAGCTTGCGCAGCTTCTGGCCCGTGGTGGCGAGCAAGTGGTCCTCGTCCGCCTTCTTGTACTCGTTGTACTTCGGCAGGCCGGACTTGTACTCCTTCATCCAGTTCTCGGCGAAGGTGCCGTCCTGGATCTCGCCGAGGACCTTCTTCATCTCGGCGCGGGTCTCGTCGGTGACGATGCGCGGGCCGGTGACGTAGTCGCCCCACTCGGCCGTCTCGGAGACGGACCAGCGCATCTTCTCCAGGCCGCCCTCGTACATCAGGTCCACGATCAGCTTCAGCTCGTGGAGGCACTCGAAGTACGCGATCTCCGGCTGGTAGCCGGCCTCGACCAGGGTCTCGAAGCCCGCCTTGACCAGGGCGGAGGCGCCGCCGCAGAGCACGGCCTGCTCGCCGAAGAGGTCGGTCTCGGTCTCCTCGGTGAAGGTGGTCTTGATGACGCCGGCGCGGGTGCCGCCGATGGCCTTGGCGTAGGAGAGGGCGAGCTCGAAGGCCTTGCCGGAGGCGTCCTGCTCGACGGCCGCGATGCACGGGACGCCGCGGCCCTCCTCGTACTGACGGCGCACCAGGTGGCCGGGGCCCTTGGGGGCGACCATGCAGACGTCGACGCCGGCCGGGGGCTTGATGAAGCCGAAGCGGATGTTGAAGCCGTGGCCGAAGAACAGCGCGTCGCCGTCCTTGAGGTTGTCCTTGACGGACTCCTCGTAGACCTCGGCCTGGACCGGGTCCGGGACGAGGATCATGATGACGTCGGCCTCGGCCGCCGCCTCGGCCGGGGTGACCACGCGGAGGCCCTGCTCCTCGGCCTTCTGCCGGGACTTGGAGCCCTCGTGCAGACCCACGCGGACGTCGACGCCCGAGTCACGCAGCGACAGCGCGTGGGCGTGGCCCTGGCTGCCGTAGCCGAGGACCGCGACCTTGCGGCGCTGGATGATGGACAGGTCGGCGTCGTTGTCGTAGAACAGCTCGGCAGCCACGTGTGGTTTCTCCTTGAATGCGAGGTGTTGCGTCCCACCGTATGACGGCGGGAAGGGGGAATGTCGCCGGGTCCCGGTATCCGGGACCGCCGGCAAGAGGGGTCAGGCCGAGCGGTCCAGGGCGCGCAGGCTGCGGTCGGTGATCGAGCGGGCGCCGCGGCCGATGGCGATGGTGCCGGACTGCACCAGCTCCTTGACGCCGAACGGTTCCAGCATCTTGAGCATGGCGTTGAGCTTGTCGCTGCCGCCGGTGGCCTCGACGGTGACGGCCTCCGGGGAGACGTCCACCGTCTTGGCGCGGAACAGCTGGACGATCTCGGTGATCTGGGAGCGGGTCTCGTTGTCGGCGCGGACCTTCACCAGGACGAGCTGCCGCTGCACGGCCGTGCCGTCCTCCAGCTCGACGATCTTCAGCACGTTGACGAGCTTGTTGAGCTGCTTGGTGACCTGCTCCAGCGGCAGCGACTCGACGTTGACGACGATCGTGATGCGGGAGATGTCCGGGTGCTCGGTGACGCCGACGGCGAGCGAGTCGATGTTGAACCCGCGGCGGGAGAACAGGGCGGCGATCCGGGCCAGGATGCCGGGGGTGTTCTCCACCAGGACGGAGAGCGTGTGCTTGGTCATGATCGGTGTTCTCTCTCCTGGTGTCAGTCGTCGACGACGTCGCCGAAGTCGGGGCGGACCCCGCGGGCGGCGAGGATCCGGTCGTTGGAGGTGCCGGCCTCGACCATCGGCCAGACCATGGCGTCCTGGTGGACGATGAAGTCCACGACCACCGGCCGGTCGTTGATGGCGTTGGCCCGTTCGATGACGGCGTCCAGGTCGGCCGGGTCCTCGCAGCGCAGGCCGACGCAGCCCATGGCCTCGGCGAGCTTGACGAAGTCCGGGACGCGGGTGCCGGAGCAGGGCTGCTTGCCGTCGGCCTCGGGGCCGGAGTGCAGGACGGTGTTGGAGTAGCGCTCGTTGTAGAACAGGGCCTGCCACTGGCGGACCATGCCGAGGGAGCCGTTGTTGATGACGGCGACCTTGATCGGGACGTTGTTGAGGGCGCAGGTGACCAGTTCCTGATTGGTCATCTGGAAGCAGCCGTCCCCGTCGATCGCCCACACCGTGCGGTCGGGCATGCCGACCTTGGCGCCCATGGCGGCCGGAACGGCGTAGCCCATGGTGCCCGCGCCACCGGAGTTGAGCCAGGTGGCGGGCTGCTCGTAGGTGATGAAGTGGGCGGCCCACATCTGGTGCTGGCCGACACCCGCGGTGTAGATGGTGTCCGCGGGGGCGAGCTGTCCGACGCGCTGGATGACCTGCTGCGGGGAGAGACTGCCGTCCTCGGGGCGGTCGTAGCCCAGCGGGTACGTGGCGCGCCACCGGTCGATGTCCGTCCACCAGGCGGCGTGGTCGCCGACGTGCCCGGCGGAGTGCTCGGCCTGGACGGCGACGATCAGGTCGGCCAGGACCTCGCGGGCGTCGCCGACGATGGGGACGTCCGCGGCGCGGTTCTTGCCGATCTCGGCGGGGTCGATGTCCGCGTGGACGATCTTGGCGTGCGGGGCGAAGGAATCCAGCCGCCCGGTGACGCGGTCGTCGAAGCGGGCGCCCAGCGCCACGATCAGGTCGGCCTTCTGCAGGGCGGTGACGGCGGCGACCGAGCCGTGCATGCCGGGCATGCCGACGTGCTGCGGGTGGCTGTCGGGGAACGCGCCGAGCGCCATCAGGGTGGTGGTCACGGGGGCGCCGGTGAGCTCGGCGAAGACCTTGAGCTCGGCGGTGGCCCGTGCCTTGAGCACCCCGCCGCCGACGTAGAGCACCGGCCGCTTGGCCTGGGTGATCAGCTTGGCGGCCTCGCGGATCTGTTTGGCGTGCGGCTTGGTGACGGGCCGGTAGCCGGGCAGGTCGGTGTGGGGCGGCCAGACGAAGGTGGTGCGCGCCTGGAGGGCGTCCTTGGCGATGTCGACCAGGACCGGGCCGGGGCGGCCGGTGGAGGCGACGTGGAACGCCTCGGCGATGGTCCGCGGGATCTCGGCGGGGTCGGTGACCAGCCAGTTGTGTTTGGTGATCGGCATGGTGATGCCGCAGATGTCCGCCTCCTGGAAGGCGTCCGTGCCGATCGACTTGGACGAGACCTGGCCGGTGATGGCCACCAGCGGGACGGAGTCCATGTGGGCGTCGGCGATGGGGGTGACCAGGTTGGTGGCGCCCGGTCCCGACGTCGCCATGCAGACGCCCACCCGGCCGGTGGCCTGCGCGTACCCGGTGGCGGCGTGGCCGGCTCCCTGCTCGTGGCGGACGAGGATGTGCCGCACCTTCGAGGAGTCCATCATCGGGTCGTAGGCCGGGAGGATCGCGCCGCCGGGGATGCCGAACACGGTGTCGGCGCCCACCTCCTCCAGCGAGCGGATGAGCGACTGCGCGCCCGTGACGCCGGGCTCGACGATGGCGGGCTGCTGCTGGGCCGCGCCGCCTCGGGTGCGCGGCTGCGGATGGGGGACTCCGGTGGCCTGCTCGGACATCGACCTTCTCTTCTCGGAGATTCGTACTGCTGGGACGGACGCTTCGAGGGATTGACGCGATCGCATCGGCTGCTTCGGATGCGTCGACGGCTTCGGACGCTTCGGCTGCTTCGGACTGCTTCGGCTGCTTCGGACTGCTTCGGACGGCTAGGAGCTGCCGCGGGCCCCGGTCGGGCCGCTGCGAGCTGCTGCTGGGGAACCGCTTCGTCGCGGTCCCGTCGGGCGGTGGAGTCTCGGTGGAGGTATCGGTGCAACAAAAAACCCCTCGTGCCGTAAGGCAAGCGAGGGGAGCGCGTCGGTGTGGTCAGCAGGCGGGGAACCGCGGCCTGCTTCAGCCGACGCGCTGTCCAAGTACGAGAATTCGGGTGCGCATGGGACCGACCCTCTCCCTGTCACGGGCGAGGTGTCAAGTGGGTGGGACGGGCGTCTCACTATTTGAGCGCAATGGAGCATGGGCCAGGGCCCCCGCGCCCCCGGCCCGGAACGCGGACGGCAACACCACGTTGACGGGCACGGGCCCGCCGAGGAGCACCCGTTTCCCGCCGCCCGGCAGCCTGTTCGCCGGCGACGGCACCGGCCCGCCCGGGGCGGGGCCGCCGTCGCCGGCCGGCGGCGCGCCGGGGACCGGGTAGCGGCCGCGGCCGAGCGCCTGGCGCAGCCGGTGCTCGTCGAGCGGCCCGGAGAACGCCAGGCCCTGGGCGTGGGTGCAGCCCATGGCGCGCAGGACGCGGGCCTGTTCGGGGTCGTCCACGCCCTCGGCCACGGACTGCGTCCCGAGGTCGCCGGCGATCTTCAGCAGCCCTGCCGTGATCTTGCGCAGCCGCGCGGATCCGGCCACGCCGTCGACGAGCTCCCGGTCGAGCCGGAGCACGTCGACGGGCAGCCGTCGCAGGGCGCTCATCGCGGCCTGGCCGCTGCCGAAGCCGTCGAGGGCGATCCGCACCCCGAACCTGCGCAGGGAGGCGAGCCGCCGCTCCAGCTCGTCCAGCGGGACGCGGGAGTCGACGCCCGTCAGCTCCAGCACCAGCCCGCCGGCGGGCATGCCGTGCCGGAGGAGCAGGGACTCGACGTGCTTGGCCGGCAGCGCCCGGTCGACCAGGCGGGCGGCGGACAGCCGGACGTAGACCGGCACGGTGTGGCCCGCGACGCGCCGGCGCTCGGCCTGTTCGAGGGCCTTCTCCAGGGTCCAGCGGCCGAGTTCGGCGCTGCGGCCGCTCTCGTCCGCGCGGTCCGCGCCGGCGCCCGCGCCGCGCAGGAACTCCTCCGGCGGGAACAGGATGCCCTGCGGGGAGCGCCAGCGGGCCTGGGCGGCGACGGCGGTGACCCGCCCGCCGGCCAGCTCCACCACGGGCTGATGGAGCAGCGCGAACTCGCCGTCGTGCAGGGCGGTGCGCCACCGGGTGGCCAGCTCGGCGCGGCGGACGACCTCGGCCTGCATGGTGGGCGCGTAGAGCTCGACGCGGCCCTTGCCGGCCTGCTTGGCCCGGTACATGGCCAGGTCGGCGTTGCGCATCAGGGTGCCGGGGGTGATGCCGGGCTCGGCGAAGGCGACGCCGATGCTGGCGGCCACCCGGACCTCGGTGCCGCCCTCCACCACGTAGGGCTGGGAGAGGGTGAGCCGCAGCCGGTCGGCGACCTCGAGGATGCGGTACTCGCGGGCGGCCGGGTCGCGGGTGCCGTCGCCGATGATCAGCGCGGCGAACTCGTCTCCGCCGAACCGGGCGGTGCTGTCCCCGGCGCGGACGGACTCCTGGAGCCGGCGGGCGGCCTGGACGAGCAGCTCGTCCCCGGCCTGGTGGCCGACGGTGTCGTTGACGGCCTTGAAGCCGTCGAGGTCGATGAAGAGCACGGCCGTGCCCGAGTCGGTCACTCTGCGGCCGGCCAGGGCCTGCTGGACGCGCTTGGTGAACAGCGAGCGGTTGGGCAGGTCGGTGAGCGGGTCGTGCTCGGCGGTGTGCTGCAACTGGGCCTGGAGGCGCACCCGTTCCGTCACGTCACGGCTGTTGAAGATGAGGCCGCCGTGGTGGCGCTTGACGGTGGACTCGACGTTCAGCCAGTCGCCGTCACCGGAGCGGAAGCGGCACTCGATCCGGGTGGTCGGCTCGTCGGCGGGCGGCGCCGCGAGGAAGCGGCGCACCTCGTGGACGACCCGGCCGAGGTCCTCGGGGTGGATGAGGGAGGCGAGCTCGGAACCGACCAGGTCCTCCGCCTCGCGCCCGTAGACGCCGGCGGCGGCGGGGCTGACGTAGCGCAGTATGCCGGTCGGCGCGGCGATCATGATGACGTCGCTGGAACCCTGCACCAGGGAGCGGAAGTGGTTCTCCTTCTGCGCCAGTTCCTGGGTGAGGGAGATGTTGTCGAGCAGCATGATGCCCTGCCGGACGACGAGCGCCAGGACGACCGTGCAGCCGGTGAAGAGCACGACGCGGTCGACGTGGTGGCCGTCCAGGACGTTGTAGAGGATGCCCAGGGTGCAGACGGCGGCCGCGAGGTACGGCGTGAGGGCGGCGAGGGAGCCGGCGATGGGCCGGCCCGACGACGGCTGGGTCTGGGCCGGGCGGCTCGCCGCGCCGGACGCCCTGCCGTGCTCCCGGGTCACCCAGGGCGCGTACGCCATCAGCATGTAGCCCGCGAACCAGCCGGCGTCGAGGATCTGCCCGGAGCGGTAGTTCTCCCGCAGCAGCGGCGAGGTGAACAGGGCGTCGCACAGCACCGTCAGGGCGAGCGCGGCGATCGCGGTGTTGACGGCGGACCGGTTGGCGGAGGAGCGCCGGAAGTGCAGCGCCAGCACCATGGAGACCAGCACGATGTCCAGCAGCGGGTACGCCAGGGAGAGCGCGGCGTGCGCCACCGTCTTGTCGGCGAAGTGCGCGGTGTGGGCGAGGGCCAGGCTCCAGGAGAGCGTCAGCAGCGAGCCGCCGATCAGCCAGGAGTCGAGCGCCAGGCAGACCCAGCCGGCCCGGGTGACCGGGCGGCGGGCCAGCACCAGCAGGCCGATGATGGCGGGCGGCGCGAAGAGGAGGAACGCGAAGTCGGCGGGCGAGGTGGTGGGGACATGCTCCCCCAGCACGACCTCGTACCAGCCCCAGACCGCGTTCCCGAAGCCCGCCATGCCCGAGGAGACCGCGAAGAGCAGCCACGCGGGGCGGAGGCGGGTGGTACGGGTGCGCGCGTACCAGAAGCAGGAGACGGCGGCCAGGACCGCCGCCCCGCTGAGCCCGAAGTCGCCCATGGTCTTGGCGAGATCGGGGGAACCCCAGCCGAACGCCGCCCCCGTGGCGTACCCGCCGCAGACGAGGGCGAGCAGCAGCTGCGACACCACGCCCGAGGCCCCGGCCGGCCGTCCGCCCGGCCCCCCGGCGGGGGCGGCGTGCCGGGGCAGGGCGGCTCCCTGCGCGGTCACCGCTCCGCCGTCCCGCGGCGGACCGGGCGCCGCCCGGCCGCCCTCGGGTGTGCGGACCGCGGCCGTGCCGACGGCCTGGTCCGCTGGTGCGTGAGCCGCGTCGGGTAGATCGTCCATTGGCCGTGCATCGCCCGTCGCCCCCCTTGAGTGCGGTACTTCGCTGCGCCCGTACGGTGCCCGGCGCAGCCCCCGGTCCGGACGATACACCAGACTGGTCACTCACGGACATAGCTCATATACATAGCGTAACTAGCTACGGGATTATGGATACGCAGTGCAGCCAGACGGTGTCTGTACGTGGCGTCAGATGGCAGTGGCTACGACGTTTCGCAGAGGCTCGTCCAGGACGAATCCGGCCAGTTGGCCGCGGAGCAGCGCCTCGGCGCGGGGCCGGAAGGCCGACGAGGGGCCGCCCACGTGCGGGGTGATCAGCGTGTTGGGGGCGCTCCAGAGCGGGTGCCCCGGGGGCAGCGGCTCGGGGTCGGTGACGTCCAGCGCGGCGCGCAGCCGCCCGCTCGTCAGCTCGGCGACCAGCGCCTCCGTGTCCACGACGGCCCCCCGCGCCACGTTGACGAGCAGCGCCCCGTCCTTCATCCGGGCCAGCCGGCCGGCGTCGAAGAGGCCCCGGGTCTCGTCGGTGAGCGGGGTCGCCACGATCACCACGTCGGCGTCCGGGAGGAGCTCGGGCAGGGCGGTGACCGGGTGCACGGGACCGCGCTCCGCGTGCCGCGGCGAGCGCGCGACGCGTGCGACCCAGGCACACTCGAACGGGGCAAGCCGGTCCTCGATGGCACGTCCGATCGAGCCGTAACCCACAATGAGGACGGACTTGTCGGCGAGCGCCGGGCGGAAGCCCTGCCGCCACTCCCCCGCGTCCTGCGCCCGGACGAAACCGGGGACGTCCCTGAGCGCGGCCAGCGTCAGGGTGAGGGCCAGTTCGGCGGTGCTGGCGTCGTGCAGCCCGCGCGCGTTGCACAGCACCGCGCCGGCGGGCAGCAGCGGCAGCGCGGACTTGAGGTGGTCGACACCGGCCGTGAGGGCCTGGACGACCCGGACGCCGCGCATCAGGGGCAGCGGCCGGAGGCACACCTCGGCGGGCGCCAGCGCGCCGCCGATCTCGTAGGGGACACCGTAGAAGGCGACCCGGGCCGGATCGGTCGGGTAGTCGCCGGCGCCGTCCCAGTAGGCGTACTCCAGCCCGTCGGGCAGCCCCTCGACCTCCTCGGGCCGGAACGGCAGCCAGGCCAGAGGCCGGGCGTCGGGCACCTGCTCACCGCTGTGATCTGCGCTCATGCCCGGAGGTTATGTGATGACGCCCGGCGGCCCGCTGACGGCCGGACGGGCGCCAAAGGTTAAGTTGGACGCGCGCCGATCAGGAGGGAACGGGAGGGATACGGCCGGTGGAGCGCAGGACAATCGGTGCGACGGCGCTCGAAGTGGGGGCGATCGGCCTCGGCTGCATGCCCATGCACTGGGCCTACACCGCCTCCCAGCAGAGCGGCGAGACCGCCCTCCGCACCGTCCACGCCGCCCTGGACGCCGGTGCCAGCCTGCTCGACACGGCCGACATGTACGGCCCGTTCACCAACGAGCTACTCGTGGGACGGGTGTTGCGCGAGCGACGCTCCGAGGCGTTTGTCTCGACCAAGTGCGGACTCCTCGTCGGCGAACAGCACATCGTCGCCAACGGCCGCCCCGGCTACGTGAAACGCGCCTGCGACGCCTCGCTGCGCCGGCTCCAGACCGACGTCATAGACCTCTACCAGCTGCACCGCCCCGACCCCGAGGTACCCGTCGAGGAGACCTGGGGCGCGATGGCGGACCTCGTAGCCGCCGGCAAGGTACGCGCCCTGGGGTGGTGCGCCATCGGCGCGCGCACCCGCCGGCGTTTCACCGGCGGCCTCTACGACGGAACGATCCGGCAGTTGGAGCGCGTCCAGCAGGTCTTCCCCGTCAGCGTCGTCCAGGCCGAACTCTCCGTCTGGTCCCGCGAGGCCCTCGACGCCCTCGCCCCGTGGTGCGCCTCGCGCGGCGTGGGCCTCCTCGCCGCCATGCCCCTGGGCAACGGCTTCCTCAGCGGCACCCTCACCCCCGGCCAGGGCTTCGAACCGGAGGACCTCCGGGCCCGCCACCCCCGCTTCACCGCCGAGATGATGGCCGCCAACCAGCCCATAGTCGCCGGCCTCCGCCGCGTCGCCGACCGCCACGGCGCGACGACGGCACAGGTGGCCCTGGCGTGGGTGCTGGCGCAGGGGCGGCACGTGATACCGGTGCCGGGGACGAAGAAGGCGCGGTGGGCGGTGGAGAACGCGGGGGCGGCGGAACTGCGGTTGACGGAGGAGGATTTGCAGGAGATAGGGGAGCTGCCGAGGGCGCTGGGGTCGTGGTATTAGCCCGTCCGGCGTTTGAGGACAAGCGGCGAAGCCGCTTTCGGGGGTCTGGGGGCCGTGCCCCCAGGAAACGGCGAAGGGGCGGGGCTGGGGCACCTACCCCCGCGGCCCAGCCGCGATCACCGCGTCCAGCACCCCCCGAGCGGCCTCCAGCTCCTCGATGGCGGACGTGATCCGCGACCGCTCCCCCCGCAACTCGGCGACGAGATCCGGGCAGACGGGCACCAGCCGAGACCCGTCACCCTCCAGGCAAGGCAGCACCCGAGCGATCACGGCGGTGGAAAGCCCGGCCGCGAGCAACCCGCGAATCCGCCGCACGACGACGACATCGTCCTCGCCGTACACGCGGTACCCACTCGGCAGCCGCGCGGGCGTCAGCAGTCCCTGGTCCTCGTAGTACCGCAGCAGGCGTTCGCTGACGCCGGTGCGGCGCACCATGTCTCCCATGCGCATGACCGGTGCAGCGCCGGGCCCCGGCGCCCGCATTCCCGCCGGAACGCCGGAGCGCCGGAACGCCGGAGCGTCGGAGCGCCGCACGTCACCAGTGCCGGCCGACGGACACGTCGTCCAGATGGGGCGCGGACAGGTGCCCCACCTCGTACCGCTCCGTCGCGTCGTCTCCCTCCGGCACCTCGTGCTCCCAGAGCACGAACCGCATCAGCGCCCAGTGCCGCGGGTCGACGGCCAGCGCCGCCGTGTGGACGCCGTCGCGCCCGGCGGTCTCGGCGAGCCGGTCGGCCTCCTCGGCCACGACCGAGGCCAGGGCGCCCGGATCCTCGGCGACGGGCAGCGGCGTGACGCGACGGGACGCGGCGCGGGGCGTGGCGCCGCGCGCGGGACCGGCGTGGCAGGCGACGCCCGTCCAGTGGTGGACGGCGGGCCGGCCGAAGTCGGCGATGATGCCCTGGAAGCCGCCGCCTCCGACGAGGAACTGCGCCATCGCGCCGTTGTCCCGCCAGAGGTAGAAGGGCGCGTACTGGTTGACGGGCGAGCCGGCACGGCCGCGTTCGCGGATCAGGTACGCCTTGAGGCCGAGGCCCGCGCGGTCGTCGAGGGCGTGGCCGCGGGTGGCCACACGGTCCCGGATGATCCCCATGTCGTAGTCGGCGGGGAGGGTGATCTCGTACTGCATCGCGTACACGGGTTCGTTCTTTCTGCTCGAAGGAGGTTCAGGGGCAGGACGGTTCCGCCGCGAACGCCGCATGCATGGCGTACGTTGCATACGTCGCATACGTCGCATCGTCCACGGGCTCGCCCAACTCGGCGGCCGTCCCGTCCTCGGCCACTTCCTGGACGGCGAGGTGGGTCATGGCGGTGTCGGGTCCCGCGCCGTGCCAGTGCCATTCGCCGGCGCCGATGCGGACGGTGTCGCCGGCGCGGATCGTCCGCACCGGGCCCCCGGCGCACTGCACCCGGCCGGTGCCGGCGGTGACGTGGAGGAGCTGGCCCAGCGGGTGGCGGTGCCAGGCGGTGCGGGCGCCGGGGGCGAAGTGGACGCTGTCCACGCGGAGGCGGGAGGGCGCGGCGGGGGACGCGAGTTCGTCCACCCACACGTCCCCGGTGACCCAGGGCGCGGCGGCTCGGGCGCTCGCGGCGGGCGGGGGCAGGACCGGTTCCTCCGCGCTCACCGGGCGTACCCCCGGAGCAGCCCGAGCACGCCCAGGACCGCCTGGCGGAACGGTTCGTCGGAGTCGGCGGCGCGGGCCAGGACGTAGCCGCCCTGGAGCACGGCGACGACCGTGGACGCCGTCGCGGCGGGGTCGAGGGCCGCGTCCAGCTCGCCGCTGTCGCGTCCCTCCGCGAGGAGTCCGGCGAGCCGGTCGCGGAGCCAGGCGAGGGTCTCGTCCACCGGCCGCCGGAGCTCCGGGTCGGCGACGACGTCCGGGTCCTGGGTGAGCCGGCCGACCGGGCAGCCCTTGAGCACCTCGCGCTCGCGCAGCAGGTACGCGGAGATCCGCTCCAGGACCGTTCCGGGGCCGGAGAACTGCGCCTCGGCCTTGGCGCGCATCTCCTCGGCCGTCCTGCGGATGGCGGTGAGGGCGAGGTCGGGCTTGCCCGAGAAATGGTGGTACATGCTGCCCTGCCCGGCCCCGGCCCGCTGCTGGATGGCCTTGGGGCTGGTGCCCACGTAGCCGCGCTCCCAGAGCAGGGCGCGGGTGCTCTCGATAAGGCGTTCCGAGGTGTCCATGATCAGGACTGTACATACCAGTAGGTACAGAGGCAAGGCACGAAGGCGCGGCCCGGGATCGCACAACCGTGTGCTTAAACTGGAAAATCCGCCAGGACGACGGGAGTTGTCATGTTCGACGCACTCAGTGAACTGTTCGCCCCGGGCCGCCGGCACACCGAGGAGGAGCGGAACCGGCACGAGCTGTGCCTGGACGACGTCGGGGACGCCGACCCCGGGCGGGGGCCGGTCGACCTCGACTCCGGGCTCGTCGTCATCCGGCCGCGGCGGCGCTGAACAGCCCCAGCCGGTGCGCCGTCGCCGCCGCCTCGCCGCGCCCCGCGGCACCCAGCTTCGCCAGGATGTTGGAGACGTGCACGCTGGCCGTCTTCGGCGAGATGAACAGCTCCTCGGCTATCTGGCGGTTGCTGCGCCCCAGCGTGACCAGGCGGAGCACGTCGCGTTCGCGTGGCGTGAGCCGGGGCGCCGCGTCGGGGCCGGAGGCCGTCTCCGGCACACCGCCGTCCGCCGTGGACTCCCCGTCGAGGGAGAGCCGGGCGCGCCGGGCGAGCGACGCCGTCGCCTCGCGCAGTGGCCGAGCGCCCAGCCGCACGGCCTCCGCGTGCGCCCGCGCCAGCAGCCCGGCGGCGCGTCCGGCGTCCGGGCCGCCCTCCGTGAGCAGCGCCTCCGCCCAGCGGTGGCGGGCGCGGGCGAGCTCCAGGGGCCGGTCCAGCGGCTCGAAGGCGCGGGCCGCCGCCTCCCACCGGCCGGCGTCGGAACGCCCTTCCGCGCGGGTGAGTTCGGCGTCGAACAGCAGGCCGAAGGCCTGGCGGAGGGGTATGGACCGGGACCGTCCTTCGGCCGCCGCCCGGAGCCCGTCCAGGACCGCGGCCCGGCCGGCGGCCGTCTCCGGCAGCTCCCGGGCGTCGGCCTCGGCCGCGGCGGCCGTGGCGAGGAACGGCCAGACGTAGCGGTGCGCGCCCCGCGGCAGCCCGGCCCCGAGCATCCGCTCCAGCTCGGCCCGCGCCTCGGCGTACCGGCCGCGGGCCGCGGCCAGCTCGATGGCGTACCGCGCGAGGACCAGGGTGCTCTGCGGCTGCGGGTCGTGGGTGCCGAACCGCTCGCGCCCCGTGGTGAGCAGGTGCTCCGCACGCTCCAGGTCGCCCCGGCAGAGGGCGATGGCGGCGAGCCGGACGTCGGCGAAGCCGGTCGGCTTGACGCCCCGGGCCTCGCGCCGGGCCTCCAGGGCCGCCTTCTCCGCCTCGTCCCAGTGGCCGAGGACGAACAGGGCGGACGCCAGGTTGTTGCGCGCCCAGGACCGGGCGTCGTCGAGGCAGTAGCGGTCCGCGAGGGCGATGCCCTCCCGGGCCACCTCGGCCGCGCGCGCGGAACGGCCCACGCCCTGCAGCGCGGACGCCAGGTTGATGTGGCTGCGCCCGACGACACCGACGACGCCCCCGGCGACGACGCGCGCGCAGACCTCGGCCATCTCCGCGAGGCCGCCCTCGACGTCGGCGCCGGTGTCCACCTGGTGGCCCGCGAGCGTGAGGCGGGCGCTGAGCTCGGTGCTCTCCGCCCCGACGGCCCGGGCCATGGCGACCGCCCGTTCCGCCGTGTCGCGCATCTCCGGCCCGGGGTCGTGCAGCGCACCCCAGCCCGCGAGCTGGGCCAGCACCTCGGCGTGCACGGCGGACGGCGGGAGGTCCGCGACGAGCTCGAGCGCGGTGTCGAGCTCGCACCGGCCGTCGCCCCGCCCGAGCCCGGTCATCAGCTTCGAGCGCTGCAACCAGAACCAGGCGCCGCGCAGCGGGTCCATCTCCAGCTTGCGCAGCGCCTTCTTGGCGATGGCCAGCGCCCGTTCCTGGTCACCGGAGAGGTTGGCGGCGACGACGATCTCGGCCAGCAGGTCGATGTAGTGCAGCGCGTCGTCGTCGCAACCGCACGCGGGGTAGACGTCCGCGAAGTCGAGCGGGCGCTGCACCGCGCGCACCTCCTGGGGGACGTCCTCCCACAGCTCCAGCGCGCGCTCCAGCAGCCGCAGCTTCTCGGCGTACGCGTAGCGCCGACGGGCGTGCACGGACGCCTCCAGGACGGCGGGCAGCGCCTTGGCCGGCTCGTGCGCGTGGTACCAGTGGGCGGCCAGCCGGGCTGGGCGCTCGTCCGCCCTGACCAGGCCGGGATGCGCCTCCAGCGCCTCGGCGTACCGCCGGTGGAGCCGGGCCCGTTCGCCGGGGAGCAGGTCGTCGGCGACGGCCTCGCGCGCCAGGGAGTGCCGGAAGCGGTAGCCGTCACCGTCGGACGTGGGGACGAGGACGCTGGCGCCGACGGCCTGCCGCAGCGCCTCGATGAGCGCGTCCTCATCGAGCCCGGCGACCGCGCGCAGCAGCGCGTACTCCACCGTCGAGCCGCCCTCGGCCGCGACGCGGACCACCCGCTGGGCGTCCTCGCCGAGCGCCTCGATGCGGACGAGAAGCAGCTCGCGCAGCGAGTCGCTGAGGCCGGAGCGGCAGCCGCCGGCGATGGACGCGGCCAGCTCCTCGACGAAGAAGGCGTTGCCGTCGGAGCGTTCGAAGACCCGGTCGAGGAGGGTGTGGTCGGGCGCGCTGCCGCTGATGCCGGTGAGCTGGGCGTGCACCTCGTCCCGGGTGAAGCGGGACAGCTCGACGCGGCCGAGCGTGCGCATCCGGTCCGCCTCGGCGAGGAAGGGGCGCAGGGGGTGGCGGCGGTGGATGTCGTCGGAGCGGTAGGTGGCGACGATGACGAGCCGCGCGGTGTGCAGCGAGCGGAAGAGGTAGGAGAGGAGTTCGCGGGTGGAGCGGTCGGCCCAGTGGAGGTCCTCGATGGCGAGGACGATGGTGCGGTCGGTGGTGAGGCGCTCCAGGAGGCGGGCGGTGAGCTCGAAGAGGCGGGCGCGGCCGTCCTCCGACTCCCGCGCGGTCTCGCCGAGTTCGGGCAGCAGCCGGGCCAGCTCGCCCTCCTGCCCGGCTGCGGCCTGGGCCAGCTCGTCACCGAGCTGCCGGTGCAGGCCGCGCAGGGCGGTGGAGACGGGCGCGAACGGCAGCCCGTCGCTGCCGATCTCCACACAGCCGCCCAGCGCGGTGACGGCGCCCGCGGCTCCGGCCGCGGCCAGGAACTCGTCGATCAGCCGGGTCTTGCCGACCCCCGCCTCGCCGCCCACGAGCACGGACTGCGGCTCGCCCGTGGCGGCGCGGGCGAGCGCGTCGGCGAGTACGCCCAGCTCATCGGTCCGGCCGACGAACACGGGGCTGACGGAGGTCTTCTGCACATCGCCGAGGATCGCACAGCCCACTGACAACGGTCCTGACGGAGTGACCGACGAATTGATCACAGTCCGGTCGGTCGTGGTCCGGTCGGTCGTGGTCCGGTCGGTCACGGTCCGGTCGGTCACAGCCCGGCCCGCCCGGCCGCGTCGCGCTGCCGCGGGATCAGCGGCAGGAGCGGCTGCGTCCTCACCCGCCTCTCGGCTTCCAGGCGGGCTTCCAGGCGGGCTTCCCGGCCGGCGTTCGCCCGCCCGGCGATCCGGGCCTCGGTCAGCAGCCGCTGGTCGGCGGCGTCGCGGGCGAACTCGACGAGGCGGTAGTGGTGGAGCAGGACGTCGATCACGGTGACTCCTCAGATGATTCCGGCTGCCGGTCTGCCGGCCTGAGGAAAGCTTCGTCTCTGTGGTGGGGGCGGGACATCGGGCGAGTGCCTCATATCGGGGGCACGCGGGCGCCTTAGATTCCTGGGCGCCGAATGCCGGGGGCCTTAGACACACCGAGGTCCGGGGAGAAACGGGCGAGTTCCCACGGGTCGTGCGCGCTGAAGACGGTCACCTGGTCCCCGTGGTCGCGACGGAGGGCGTGCAGGCGGTCGCGGGTGGCGGCGCGGGCGTCGGCGTCGGTCTGCGCTCCGTGCTGGATCGGGGTGAAGGCGGGGTGAGACAGCGGCGGGGTGTGCTCGATCTCGCCGTGGTACATGTAGGCGTCGCCCGCGTGCAGGAGCCACCTTCCGGCGTCGTCGCGCACGGCGACGCCCGAGTGGCCCGCCGAGTGACCCGGCAGCGGCACCAGCAGCAGTTCGCGGTTCAGCCCCCGCGGGCGCGCCACCCCCGGGAAGCCGAACCACCGCGCGCCCTCGTCCGTGACGGCGGGCGTCAGCAGCGGACCGTGCGCCCGGTGCGCCGACACGAAGCGGTCGAGGCTGTGCCGGTGGTGCGGGTGCGAGGGGTCGGTGACGGCCCGGTACTCGGCGGGGTGGATGTGCACCCGTGCGTGCGGGAAGTCCGGCAGCCCTCCGGTGTGATCGCGGTGGAGGTGGGTGAGCACGATGTGCCGGACGTCCTCCGGCTCGTACCCGAGGCGGACGACCTGCCGCAGCGCGCTCTCCTCGGGGTCCCGCGCGGGCTGGGCGTAGGCCACCCAGTCCGCGCCCAGCGCCTTGTCGGGGTCGCGCCGGTCGGCGGTACCGAGGCCGGTGTCGACCAGGACGAGCCCGTCCGACTCGGTCTCGATGAGCAGGCAGTGGCACACGGTGGCCAGGGGGCCGGCCGTGACGCCCGTGTCGTGTGCCCCGCCGAGCGGGGGTATCTTCCGAAGCGAACCGCAGTTCAGGTGATGAATACGCATGAGGACCCTCGAGGGAAGCGGACGGGCTGTTCCCCGGGACGTTAGGAAGGGCTGTCGTGACTCACCAAACGGTTGGCCACGTACGGCCGGACGCCGGCGGCCCGCTGGCGGACTGCCCCGACGACGACCTCGTTCCCCCGTCGGGCGACCGGCCGCCGCACTGCCCCGTGGACGTCACCCTCGCCACGCTGGCCGGCCGGTGGACGCCCCTGGTGCTCCGCGAGTTCCTCCGCCGGGGCCAGGCCACGTACTCGGAGCTGTCCGCCGCCCTGCCGGCCCTCTCGGACAAGGTCCTCTCCGACCGGCTGGCCCAGTTGACCGACGCGGGCGTGCTCGAACGCCACCGCACCGCCGGCTGGCCCCCGCGCGTCCGCTACGCCCTCACGGCGCGGGGCCGGGCACTGGAGCCGGTGGTGCGCAGCATGTGGGAGTGGGGCACCGCGGGGCGGGAGTCCTCTGGCAATCCGGGGTGAGGCCGCCGCACACGCGCCGTCAGTGGCCGGGGATCCGCCCGAACACGTAGTCGTCCGGCAGGGTGTAGACGAACTCCCGGGGATCGGCGTACGCGTTCTCCAGCCATTCCGAGACGCTGTGGTAGCCGAGGCTGTACAGATTGCGGCTGGGATCCCAGGTGTTGTACGCCAGAATGGCCTTGCGCTTGATTTCCATGTGCTTCGGCGGAATGTTCAGGACGTAGGAAGCGCCCTTCGCCCGGTCCGCCTCCGCGCGCTGCTGGTACGCGTAGATGTGGTGGAAGCGTACGTCCGTGATTTCGCGGTCGTTGAACAGCTGGGCCGCGGCGTCGCTGCACGCCTTGTGGGTGGCGGTCAGGTCGAGCCATCCCGCGGAGAACTTGTGTGAGGCGCCGGGGTATTTCTTGTCGAGCTCCCGGACCTTCTTCACGATCTTCTTGACGAAACCGTCGTAGTCGCCGAACGCGTCGTCGGGGAGGTCGAAGTCGATGACCTTGTCGACGCCCAGGGCCTTGGCGGAGGCACGGAACTCGGCCTTGCGCGCGGCCACCACCTCCTGGCTCTTCTTCTCCGCCCAGCCGAGCTTGTGATAGTGCTTCGGCGCCGAGCACTTCTCGCCCAGCCACTTGCAGTCGCCCATGTTCATGATCTCGGCGAGCTTGTCGTTCTCGCCCCGGCTCACCAGGACCAGGTAGACCGGCCGGCCCGCGGCCTTGTGCTCCAGGATCGACCCGGCGAGACCGATCGCCTCGTCGTCCTGGTGCGGCGAGTAGAAGATGGCGGGCGCCTTGGAGGCGGCCCGGGCCTGCCGCCCGCCACCCTCCAGAGCGAGGGCCATACCGGTGGCGGCCACCGCTCCGGCGGTCAGGATCCGCCGTCTGCTGAGACCCGGCCCTGCTGCCACTTCGAAGCCCATGCGTGTGCCTTTCATGACGATACGTCAGCTTTCGATTCAGGCAAAGATTCTCACAATCCACCCGACTGTGGGTCATAACTATCGGCCAATGCGTGCAATCGCCGAACGACCGCGGGATGAGGTGAACTGGCCTTCCCGTGAGCCCAATTCGACTTTCCTGCATTCCCGGCGATTTTCAGCCACTCACCATCGGCGACCTCAGGAAGGTGCGGCTACCGCCTGAGCGCGCGCCGCATCACCTCCACGCGCCGGGTGACGCGTTCACTGGCCGATGCCCGGGAGAGCTCGATGACACGGTCGGCGGTCGCGGCGGCTTCTTCCGGTTCACCGGCGTCGGCCAGCGCGACGACCAGCCGACACATCCGCACCGCGGCCCGCAGCTCACGTACCGCCGGCCGCATGAGATCGCCCCCGGCGACGACGTCGTCCGCCAGCCGCAGCGCGTGCACCCGCCGCCGGAGGTCGGCGACGGTCTCCTTGCCGATGCGGCGGCCGGTACGGGTCACCGTGCCGCGAGCGCCGTCTTGAGGGCGTCGCGGTGCTCCCACGTCCACGGCGCGTCCCGCAGTTCGGCGGGGAGAGCCGCGAGGCCGGCCGTCAGGTGGTCGGCGGCGTCGGAGTACCGGGCGAGCCCCAGGCTCGCCAGGCCCATGTTCAGCCGGTTGAACTCGGGCGTCAGCCAGTACGCCGTCTCGGGGGGCGGCAGCGCGGCGGCGGTGTCCAGGAGACCTTCCGCTTCGTCGACCAGGCGGAGGGCCTCGGCGTCGGCGCCCAGTTCGGCCAGGCCGGCGGCGGCCTGGAGCAGGTCGCCGAGCCGCTGGGCGGGGTGGGCGCCGGGGGTGCGGGCGGCGGCGGAGAACCAGCGCGCGACACCCTGCGGCCGACCTTGCCGGCGCGCCAGGTACCCCCGGAAATTGAGCGCCTGGGCGGCCAGCATGCCGTTCCCCGCCTCGTCCGCCAGTTCGACGGCCTCGTCGAGCAGCCGCACCGCCCGGGCGTCCTGCCGCTCCTGGGCGAGCAGCCAGCCGCCGAACTGCGCGTACTCGGAGGCGACTTCCGTCAGCCGGTGCCGGTAGGGCCCTCGGGCGGCCTTGAGCAGCCGGAGCACTTCGTCCGTCTGCGCCAGGGCGGCCGGAGCCACCGACCCGGGCCTGACGGTGTCGTCCAGTCGACGGTACGCAGCGAGCACGCCCGCCAGCGCGTCCACGGTGCCGCCGTCCAGCCGGGAAGGGTCGGCGGTGCTGCGGGCGACCCGGGAGCGTTCGTCGGCGTCCAGGACGATCCGGGTCAGGGCACCGCCCGTGCCCAGCAGGCCGTCGAGGCACCGCGCCAACTTCAACGACGGCCGCTGTTTGCCGTTGAGGACGCGGGAGAGGTACGCGAGGTCGTAGTTCATCGCGAGCGCGGCGGCCCGCATCGAGTAGCCGGCGTCCCGGAGCGCGCGCCGGGCGAGGTCGGCGAAGGTGTCGTCACGCATGGTGAACCTCGGTGGATTGACCGGCGGGTCCTCCACTGTAGTCAAGTGCGGTCAACTCCGGTGTGGCGTCCGGGCGGACGAGCATGGCCGTCATGACCGAGACGCACGGCACCGGCCGCTTCCCTCCGCCCAGGTGGGATCTCCCCGCACTGCCCCCATCACCGCCGGAGATCGTCCCTTTGCAGCACACGGGCGGCCCGCCGCTCTACCCGACCGTCGCCGAATGCCCCACCTGCCGCGGTTTCGCGAGGCGGATCGGGGCCGCCGAGGAGCGGGGGGAGATGTCGCGCGCCGCGTTCACCCGCACGGAGTGGGTGGCCCATCGGGCCGCCTTTCCGCACAAGCCGGCCGAGGCGCGCTGATCCACGCCACCCGCGCTCACAGCCCGGTCCGCCGGCCCGCGCGCCGCTGCCGGCCCGTCCCCACCTGCCTTCCGGCTTCCCGGTCGCCCTCCGAGCGGCCGGCGGTCCGGGCCTCGGCCAGCAGGCGCTGGTCGGCGGCGTCGCGGGCGAACTCGACGAGGTGGAAGCGGTGGAGCAGGACGTCGATCATGGTGACTCCTCAGGTCGTTCCGGTCCTTGTGGCCGGTGCCGTTCTCCCGGCCTGAGGAAAGCTTCGTCTCTGAGGTGGGGGCGGGGCATCGGGCGAGTGCCTCATATCGGGGGCGCGTAGATGCCTTAGATTCCCGGACGTCGGACGTCCGCCGCCTTAGGCGCTCCCCGCCTCCTTACCGCCGCGTCCGGGCGGCCGGTGGCCGAGTGACCGTTCGGCGACGTGGGCGAGTCGCCGCTCGAACGCCTCCGCCGCGTTCGGTGTGATCGTCTTGAGGGCGACCATGCCCGTGAGGATCACGTCGCAGAGCTCCGCCTCCACGTCCTCCCACGTGTGGCTGTCACCCTTGCGCGGGTTGGAGCCCGTGACGCCGTGGATCGCCTCGGCGACTTCCCCGGCCTCCTCGCTGATCTTGAGTACGCGCAGCAGCCGCGCCATCTCCGGTGAGACGGTGCTCTCCGCGTCGAGCCATTCGACGAGCCGCTCGACGGTGTTCCAGGTCTCTCGCACGTCGCGCTCCCGACTTCCGCGTTACGGAGTGTGTGGCGGCGACGCTACCCGGATCGCCGCTTCCGGCGACATATCACCTGAAAGGTGTATTCCGCATCGAGCGAGGGCAAGGTGCCGTCGGGAGCCACGGCAACTGCCGCACACGGGAGGGGATTTCATGGGGGATGAGCAGGCGGGGAGCGCGGTCCGGAGCGGAAGCCCGGACTCCGCCGTCGACCGGGTGGCCGACTTCTACGGCGCCTACATCGACGCCGTCGACGACGGGACGGACGACCTCGGCTCCGAACTCCGCGCCCACTACCTCACCGAGGACCTGCGCCAACGCCTGGCCGCCTGGGAGGAGGCCAACCACGCGGACGGCGTGCTGCGCGCGCAGGACGTGCCCACGCGCTGGGAGGTGCGCTACCACGACTCCGGCGCGGGCCACTTGTTCACCACGGTCACCCTCACCTGGGGCACCGGCCCGGACGCGGGCCACACCCGGCTGGCCGTGCAGAGCGACCTGAGCACCAAGCTCATCTCGGACATCGAGGACGGCTGATTCAGCCTCCGCCGACGGCCGGGGACGCCAGCGCCTCCCGTAGCGCTGCGGCCGGGCCGTGGGTGGCGCCGCCGGTCAGGAGTTCCACGCGGTGGGTCGATCGGGGGGCCCGCAAGGGGACTTGGGTCACTCCGGGCAGGCCGCCCAGTGCCGGCAGCAGGGCCAGGCCCTCGCCCGCGGCGATCAGGAGGGCGAGGCCGTGGAGGTCGGTGGCCTCGTAGCGGAGGCGGGCGCGGAAGGGGCCCGGGGGGCAGGCTGTGCGGAGGTGGGTGAGGGGGATGGCCGTGGCGGGGGCGTCGAGCCAGTAGGCGTCGGCGAGGTCGGGGAGGCGGAGGCCGGCGCGGGTGGCGAGGGGGTGGGTGGTGGGGAGGGTGACGTGGAGGGGGCGTTCGGAGACCGCGGTGACGGCCAGGGGGCCGGTCTCGGGGAGGCTCAGCGGGTCGTTGGGGGCCGTCATGCCGTCCGTCAGGCCCGCGTCGAGGGCGCCGGAGGAGACCGCCGCCGGGACGGCGTCCCGGTCCAGGACCCGGATCGTCACCTCCCAGCGCGGGTGCGCGGCGCGCAGCCCGGCGAGGCGGTGGGCCACCTCGGGCGTCAGGGCGAGCGGGGTGGCCCCCACCGTCAGCCGGCCCGTGGGTTCCGCGACGAGCCGGGCGACGTCCGCCCGGGCCGCGTCCAGGCGCAGCAGGAGCGGGCCCGCGTGCTCGAGGAGCAGCCGGCCCGCCTCCGTGGGGAGTACCGGGCGGCGCCGCAGCAGGACCGCGGAGAGGTCGGCCTCCAGTGCGGCGATGTGCTGCGAGACCGCGGACTGCGTGTAGCCGAGTTCGGCGGCCGCCGCCGAGAAGGAACCGCGGCGGGCGACGGTCACGAAGGTGCGGAGCAGGTGCGGGTCCATGCGCATCAGTATTTCTGATGGGGAGTGCACGGATCATCGTTGGTGCTGAAGTGCGGACGCGGGTCAGGATGCCCGTATGGCTCTCTCCGCGCACGCTCCCACCGCCCGCCTCGCCCTCGTCGGCGACCGTTCGTCCGCCGTCCGCGCCCACGTCCGCGTCCCCGGGCTCCTCGACTCCCTCGCCCGGCACGACGGTCTGCCCGTGGACCCCTACTGGATCCCCACCGAGGATGCCGAACTCCCGGGCGCGCTCGACGGGTTCGACGCCGTCTGGCTGGTGCCCGGCAGTCCGTACCGCAGCGAGACGGGCGCCGTCGCCGCCGTGCGGGCCGCGCGGGAGGGCGGAGTGCCGTTCCTCGGGACGTGCGCCGGTTTCCAGCACGCGCTGCTGGAATACGCGCGGACGGTGTGCGGGCTGCGCGACGCCGTACACGCGGAGAACGCGCCGGACGCCGCCGCTCCGGTGATCGCCCCGCTGGCCTGTTCCCTCGTCGGCCACGAAGGTCCCGTCACCGTCGCGCCCGGCACGCTCGCCGCGCGGCTGCTCGGCACGGACCGCACGGTCGAGCGCTACCACTGCTCGTACTCCGTCGACCCGGCGTACGAGGACCTGTTGCGGGCGCACGGGCTGCGCTTCGGCGGCACCGACGAGGAGGGCCGGCCGCGGATCGTGGAGCTGCCGGAGCACCCGTTCTTCCTCTGCACCCTGTTCCAGCCGGAGTTGGCCGGGGACGGGACCCGGGCGCATCCGGTGATCCGCGGCCTGGCGGCGGCGGCCGTCCGGCACGCGGCGGAACGGTCGGCGGAGCGCCGGGTTCCGGCGTAAGGCCGACGCACGCCTCACGCCACCGGCCGTACGTCCTCCAGCTCCGGCCGCGCCACCGGCAGCACGCACGTCGGCAGCGGCTCCGGCGGTTCGATGCTGATGCGCGGCAGCCGCCGCTCCAGCCAGCGCGGCAGCCACCAGTTGGCGCCGCCGAGCAGGTGCATCAGCGCCGGGACGAGCAGCGTGCGGAGCACGAACGCGTCCAGGGCGACGGCCGCCGCCAGCCCGATGCCGAACATCGCGATCACCCGGTCGCCGCTCAGCACGAAGGCCAGGAACACCGAGATCATGATGATCGCGGCCGAGTTGATGACGCGGCTGGTCTCGGCCAGCCCGACCCGGACCGCCCGGCGGTTGTCGCGGGTGGCCAGCCACTCCTCGTACATCCGGCTCACCAGGAACACCTGGTAGTCCATGGAGAGGCCGAAGAGGACCGCGATCATCACCACGGGCAGGAACGGTTCGATGGGCCCGGCCCGGCCGAGGCCGAGGGACTCGCTGCCCCAGCCCCACTGGAAGACCGCGACGATCAGGCCGAACGACGACGCGACGGCGGCGATGTTCATCGCGGCGGCCTTCAGCGGTATGCCGACGCTGCGGAAGGCGAGGAGCAGCAGGACGCAGCCCAGGCCGATCACCGTGCCGACGAACAGCGGCAGTTTGCCGCGGATGACGGCGGCGAAGTCGTCGTAGGAGGCGGTCGGCCCGCCGACCCGCACCTCCAGGCCGGTCCCGGCGGTGGCGCGGGGCAGCGTCTCGGCGCGCAGCCGCCGGACGAGGTCGCTGGTGGCGCGGGACTGCGGCGAGCCGTCGGGGACGACGGCGATGACGCCGGACGCGCCGCCGCGGCCGTGCTCGGCGGGGCCGACGGAGGCGATGCCGGGCGTGCCGCGCAACCGCGCGGGCAGCCGGTCGAAGGCGAGGCGCTCCCCCGCGCCGTCCAGCTCCGCGACGAGCGTCAGGGGCCCGTTGACGCCGGGGCCGAAGCCGTCGGCGAGCAGGTCGTACGCCTGCCGGGTGGTGGACGAGGCCGGGTTGTTGCCCTGGTCGGAGGTGCCCAGGTGGAGGGCGAACGCGGGCAGGGCGAGGACGAGCATCACGCCGGCGGCGACGGCGGCGAGCAGCTTCGGGCGCCGTTCGACCAGCGCCGACCAGCGGGCGGCCAGGCCGGTGGGCGCGTCGGGGCCGGGACCCGCGGGCACGGCCGACCGGCGCTCGCGGCGCCCCAGCACCCGCCGGCCCAGGAAGCTCAGGAGCGCCGGCAGCAGGGTGAGCGAGGCGGCCACGGTGAGGAGGACGGTGAGGGACGCGGCGAGGGCGACGCCGATCAGGAAGTCCAGCCGCAGGACGAGCATCCCGAGCAGCGCCGCGCAGACGGTGCCGCCGGCGAAGACGACGGCCCGCCCGGTGGTCGCCACCGCGCGTTCGGCCGCCTCCTGGACCGACAGGCCCTGGCGCAGGCCCTTGCGGTGGCGGGTGACGATGAACAGGGCGTAGTCGATGCCCACGCCGAGGCCGATGAGCGTGCCCAGCATGGGCGCGAAGCCGGCGACCGGCATCACGTGCCCGAGCAGGACGGTCCCCGCGGCGGCCGTGCCGACGCCGACGAGCGCCGTGGCGATGGGCAGCAGGCAGGCCGCGAGCGAGCCGAAGACGACGAAGAGGACGACGGCCGCGACGACGATGCCGACGAGCTCGCTGAGGTGGCTGTTCGCGCCCTCGGTGAGGCCGATGGAGCTGCCGCCGAGGGCCACCTCCAGATCGTCGCCGGCCGCGGCCCGCGCGGTGTCGACGACGGCCCGGACCTGCCCGGCGTCGGGGTCGCCGCCGCCGTGGGCGCCGCGGAAGGCGAGGTCGGCGTAGGCGGTCCGGCCGTCCGGGCTGATCCGGCCGCCGGAGCCGGTGTACGGGCCGTCGACCGAGGCGACGCCGGGCAGCTCCGCGATCTCGCGGAGGGTGTGGGACATCCGCTGCCGGACGTCCGCGGAGCGGACGGTGCCGGACGCGGTGTGCCAGACGATCGTGTCGTCGCCGCCGCTGCCCGGGAAGTCCCGCTCCAGCAGGGCGGTGGCGCGGCCGGACTCGGTGCCGGGCACCCGGTAGTCCTCGGAGTAGGACGAGCCGGCCAGCGCGGCCGCGGCGGCCGTGCCGGCGAGGGCGACGAGCCACAGGAGGACGACGGCGAGGCGGCGGCGCAGGCACCACCGGGCGAGTGCGGTCATTCCCTGCTTCCCGGGGGGTCGTGTCGCGTCGCGCACGCCGGGGGGGAACCCGCGGTTCCGAGCGCTTCGACGGAGAGGGGGACGGGCCGCATTATGCGGGCCTCCGGCCGACCACTCTGACACCTCGGGGAGATCGTTTGTCCCTTTTGTGGGTCACACCACAGGGCCCGGCCCCGCCCTCATAACGCGCCGGCCCCTACCGGAACGTGTGCCACGTATGAGCGACGTCCACGACCACGTGGTTGCCCGTCTGGAAGACCCGGAACGGCAGGCGCCCCCGCAGCCCCAGCCCCACCATCGTGTCCCCCTCGAAGCTGCCCACGAAGCGGGCCTCGCGGAACGTCCGGTAGCCGGTGAGGTCCACGCCGGGCAGCGGGTGACCGGCGCGCGCGGGGTAGCGCGGGCCGCCGGTCTCCGGGTCGTGGCTCGGCGCGGCCACCCGGATCTCCAGGAGGGCTCCCCCGCCGACGGTGACGACGTCCCCGGAACCGTCCTGATACAGCTTGTCGACGTACCCCACGTGGTACCCGATCGGGTGACCGTGCGAGGTGTGCACGTCGAAGACCATGCGGTCGAAACAGCGGTGACGGCCGGTCCTGATGTCGGTCAGCGGGTGGTACTCGGAGTCGGGATGGACCCTGGGCCGGCTCCCCCAGCCGATCCGGCAGTCCGCCGCGTCCGTGGTGCCGCCGGTGCCGCCGCCCGCGGGCTCGGACGCGATCGCCCCCGTGGCCGTCACCAGCCCGGCGCCCGCCAGCAGGAGCGCGGCCAGCGCAGTGCTCAACCGTCGCATTGCTACCCCCAGCCATGGAGTACGGGCACGCGGTCCGGCCCGTTCCACCGGATCATGCCGGACCGTTCCGGCGGGCGGGGAGGCGATCGAGCGAATCCGGCCAAATGCGACTTGTCAGCCAATAAGAGCCGAGAGACGCGAGGAGGGCCGCCCCCTTCCGGGGAGCGGCCCTCGACTTCAGGATCCGGACGTCAGCCCTCGACGCCCAGCTTCTGCAAGATCAGCTCACGCACCCGCGCCGCGTCCGCCTGGCCGCGCGTGGTCTTCATGACCGCGCCGACGAGCGCGCCCGCCGCCGCGACCTTGCCGCCGCGGATCTTGTCCGCGATGGCCGCGTTGGCCGCGATGGCCTCGTCCACGGCGGCGCCGAGCGCGCCCTCGTCGGAGACGACCTTCAGGCCGCGCTTCTCCACGACGGCGTCCGGGTCACCCTCGCCCGCGAGCACGCCCTCGATGACCTGGCGGGCCAGCTTGTCGTTGAGCGAGCCGTCCGCGACCAGCGCGGCCACCCGGGCCACCTGGGCCGGGGTGATCGGCATGGCGGCCAGCTCGGTGCCGCCCTCGTTGGCGCGGCGGGCCAGCTCGCCCATCCACCACTTGCGGGCGGCGGCCGAGTCGGCGCCGGCCTCGACGGTGGCGACGATCAGGTCGACCGCACCGGCGTTGAGGATCGACTGCATGTCGTGCTCGCTGATCCCCCACTCCTCGCGGAGGCGGTTGCGGCGCACGCGCGGCAGCTCGGGCAGGGTCCCCCGCAGCTCCTCGACCCACTCGCGGGAGGGGGCCACCGGCACCAGGTCCGGCTCGGGGAAGTAGCGGTAGTCCTCGGCCTCTTCCTTGATGCGGCCGGCCGTCGTGGAGCCGTCCTCCTCGTGGAAGTGGCGCGTCTCCTGAACGATCGTGCCGCCCGAGGACAGCACGGCGGCGTGCCGCATGACCTCGTACCGGACGGCCCGCTCGACGCTGCGGAGCGAGTTGACGTTCTTGGTCTCCGAGCGGGTGCCGAACTTCTCGGTGCCGTTCGGGCGCAGCGACAGGTTGACGTCGCAGCGCATCTGGCCCATCTCCATGCGGGCCTCGGAGACGCCGAGCGCCTTGATGAGCTCGCGCAGCTCGGCGACGTACGCCTTGGCGACCTCGGGGGCCCGCTCGCCCGCGCCCTCGATCGGCTTGGTGACGATCTCGATGAGCGGGATGCCGGCGCGGTTGTAGTCCAGCAGGGAGTGGGACGCGCCGTGGATACGGCCGGTGGCGCCGCCCACGTGCGTGGACTTGCCGGTGTCCTCCTCCATGTGGGCGCGCTCGATCTCCACGCGGAAGACCTCGCCGTCCTCCAGCTGGACGTCCAGGTAGCCGTTGAAGGCGATGGGCTCGTCGTACTGGGAGGTCTGGAAGTTCTTCGGCATGTCCGGATAGAAGTAGTTCTTCCGGGCGAAGCGGCACCACTCGGCGATCTCGCAGTTCAGCGCGAGACCGATCTTGATCGCGGACTCGACGCCGACGGCGTTGACGACCGGGAGCGCGCCGGGCATGCCGAGGCAGGTGGGGCAGGTCTGCGAGTTCGGGTCGGCGCCCAGCTCCGTGGAGCACCCGCAGAACATCTTGGTCTTGGTGCCGAGCTCGACATGGACCTCCAGGCCCATGACGGGGTCGTAGGACGCCAGCGCGTCCTCGTACGACACCAGTTCAGTGACGGTCACGGAAAACTTACCTCTCAGTCCCGGCTCAGCCCGCGAGGACGTCGTCGCTCTTCATTCGGCGCAGCTCGCGGACGAGCAGAGCGACGCCGGTGACGATGGCGGCGGCCGAGACGACCGCGTCGACCAGCTGGAGCGTGTCCTGCTCGCCGCGCGCCGTCTTCGCCTGCTTGACGACGCTGACCGCGCCGAACAGGGTCGTGCCGATGGACAGGTACGTGCCGGCCTTGGACTTCTTGAAGCCCTTGGCCTTCTTCAGCGCGCTGCCCTTGCTCTTGTTCTCGTTCGAGGTGCTCACAGTGCGGGTGCCTCCTCAAGCAGCGGGTGGCCCCAGCGGGCGGTGAACGCGGCCTCGACCGCGGCACCGACCTTGTAGAGCCGGTCGTCCTTCATGGCGGGAGCGATGATCTGGAGCCCCACCGGCAGCCCGTCCTCCGGGGCGAGGCCGCACGGCAGCGACATGGCCGCGTTGCCCGCCAGGTTGGTCGGGATGGTGCACAGGTCCGCCAGGTACATCGCCATCGGGTCGTCGGCGCGCTCGCCGATCGCGAAGGCGGTGGTCGGCGTGGTCGGCGAGACCATCACGTCCACCTGCTCGAACGCCTTCTCGAAGTCCCGCGTGATGAGGGTGCGGACCTTCTGCGCCGAGCCGTAGTACGCGTCGTAGTAGCCGGAGCTCAGCGCGTAGGTGCCGAGCATCACGCGGCGCTTCACCTCGGGGCCAAAGCCGGCCTCGCGGGTGAGGGCGGTGACGTCCTCGGCGGAGCGGGTGCCGTCGTCGCCGGCGCGCAGGCCGTAGCGGAGGCCGTCGAACCGGGCCAGGTTCGAGGAGCACTCGGACGGCGCGATCAGGTAGTACGCGGCCAGGGCGAGGTCGAACGAGGGGCAGTCCACCTCGACGATCTCGGCGCCGAGCTCGCGCAGCAGCTCGACGGACTCGTCGAACCGCTGGAGGACGCCGGCCTGGTAGCCCTCGCCGCGGAACTGCTTGACGACGCCGACGCGCATGCCCTCGACGCTGCCGTTGCGGGCGGCCTCGACGACCGGCGGGACCGGGGCGTCGATGGACGTGGAGTCCAGCGGGTCGTGGCCCGCGATGACCTCGTGCAGCAGCGCCGCGTCCAGGACCGTACGGGCGCAGGGGCCGCCCTGGTCGAGGGAGGACGAGAAGGCGACCATGCCGTAGCGGGAGACCGCGCCGTAGGTGGGCTTGACGCCGACCGTGCCGGTGACGGCGGCGGGCTGGCGGATCGAGCCGCCGGTGTCCGTGCCGATGGCGAGCGGGGCCTCGTACGAGGCGAGGGCCGCGCTGGAGCCGCCGCCGGAGCCGCCGGGGATCTTGGTGAGGTCCCAGGGGTTGCCGGTCGGGCCGTACGCGCTGTTCTCCGTGGAGGAGCCCATCGCGAACTCGTCCATGTTGGTCTTGCCGAGGATGACGACGTCGGCGTCCTTGAGGCGCTTGGTGAGCGTCGCGTCGTACGGCGGGATCCAGCCTTCGAGGATCTTGGAACCGACGGTGGTCGGGATGCCCTCGGTGGTGAAGATGTCCTTCAGCGCCAGCGGGACGCCGGCCAGTGGGCCGAGCTTCTCGCCGCGTGCGCGCTTCTCGTCGACGGCGCGGGCCTGCTTCAGGGCGCCCTCACGGTCGACGTGCAGGAAGGCGTGCACCTTCTCGTCGACGGCCTCGATGCGCGCCAGGTGGGCCTCGGTGACCTCGACGGCCGTGAGCTCACCGGCGGCGATCTTCTCGGCGATCTCCGCGGCGGTCAGCTTGATCAGTTCGGTGGTCATCGTGGTCACTCCTCACCCAGGATCTGCGGCACCTTGAAACGCTGCTGCTCCTGGGCGGGGGCGCCGGAGAGCGCCGCCTCGGGCGTCAGCGACGGACGCACCGTGTCCGGGCGCATGACGTTGGTCAGCGGCAGCGGGTGGGAGGTCGGCGGGACGTCCTGGTCGGCGACCTCGGAGACGCGGGCGACCGCGCCGATGATGTCGTCGAGCTGAGTGGCGAAGTGGTCGAGCTCTTCGCCCTTCAGCTCCAGGCGCGCCAGCCGGGCGAGGTGGGCGACCTCCTCGCGCGTGATGCCAGGCATGCAGCGATCCTCAGGGTGGAGTGTGTAGGTTTCGCGGCCAATCCTATGGCGCGGGCCGCGTCCACCGCGAAACGGATTCTCCGCTGGCGCGGTGGGGGTGCCCCGGACCCGCCCTTTCACCGTTTCCTGGGGCTGCGCCCCAGACCCCCTTGTCCTCAAACGCCGGACGGGCTGAAGTCAGCCCGTCCGGCGTTTGAGGACAGCGCCCGCAGGGCGCTTCGGGGGCGCAGCCCCTACGTCACCGGCTGGTCCGCCTCCTTCTCCGCGACAGCGGGAGCGGGCGCCGCCGGCGCGGGCGTCACCGCGGGCGCCGGAGCCGGCGGGCCCTCCCGCCGCCAGCCGGCCTCGCGCAGGCGGAGCCAAGCCGTCGTCTCCTCAGGAGGCATGGCGGCGGCGACCAGCCACCCCTGCACCGCGTCGCACCCCAGATCCCGCAACCGCTCCCACGTCTCATCGTCCTCAACGCCCTCGGCGACCACGAGCAGCCCAAGCGAGTGCGCGAGATCAAGCGTGCAGCGCACGATCTCCGCGTCCTCGTTGTCGATGGCGAGCCTGGCCACGAAGGACCGGTCGATCTTCAGCTCGCTGACGGGGAGCCGGCGCAGATGGACCAGGGACGAGTACCCGGTGCCGAAGTCGTCGAGGGACATCTTGACGCCGTGCCCGGTGAGCCCGGCGAGCGCGTCGGCGGCCCGCTGCGGGTCCTCCAGGAGGACGTGCTCGGTGATCTCCAGCTGGAGGGCGCCGGGCGGGACGCCGTGCCGGGCGAGCCGGGCGGCGACGGAGCCGGCGAAGCCGGGGGTGTGGACGTCGCGGGGGGAGACGTTGACGGCGACGGGCACCTCCAGGCCCATGGCGCGCCAGCGGGCGACCTGGCCGAGGGCGGTCTCCAGCACGTACTCGGTGAGCCGCGGCATCAGCCCGGAGGACTCGGCGATGGCGATGAACTCGTCCGGGGAGACCCGGCCGCGCTCGGGATGCACCCAGCGGACCAGCGCCTCCAGGCCCTCGACGTGCCCGTCGAAGCCCACCTTGGGCTGGTAGTGCAGCTCGACCTCGCCCGCGTCGAGGGCGCGGCGCAGGTCGCCGAGGAGGCCGAGGCGGTCGGGGGTGTTGCCGTCCCGGCGGGCCTCGTAGACCTCGACGCCGCTGCGGTCCCGCTTGGCCTGGTACATCGCCACGTCGGCGCGGCGCAGCAGCCCTTCGGCGTCGAGGGCGTGGTCGGGGTGGACGGCGACGCCTGCGCTGGCCTCCAGGACGAGGGTGAGGCCGTCGAGGTCGAGGGGGGAGCCGAGGGCGGCGACGAGGCCGCGGGCCACGCGCTGGGCGCTGGTGAGGGAGTCCACGGCGGGGAGGAGGACGGCGAACTCGTCGCCGCCGAGGCGGGCGGCCTCCGCGTCGCGCGGGAGGGCGTCCCGGAGCCGGGCGGCGATCTGGAGCAGCAGCCGGTCCCCGGCCAGGTGGCCGAGCGTGTCGTTGACGGACCGGAAGCGGTCCAGGTCGATGAGGACGAGCGCGGTCCGCTCGCCGGCCTGTTCGGCCTCGTCGAGCGCGGCCCAGGTGCGTTCGAGGAGCCACTGCCGGTTGGGCAGCCCGGTGAGGGGGTCGCGGAGCTGCTCCTCGGCCCGGGCGTGGGCTATCCAGAGGGTGGAGTCCAGGGCTATGAGGGGGATCGCGAACAGCGGCAGCAGCAGCGGCGCGTGCTCGGCGACGACGGTGATCAGCGGGGCTATGCCGAGGAGCGCGCCGCCGACGAGCGCCTGCCGGAGCAGGGCCGCGCGGGCGGGGCCGCCGGCGAACCCGGAGTGCGGCGGGGCGAGGTGACGCCAGAGCAGGGCCCGGGTGACGGTGAGGTAGACGAAGGCGGCCAGGGCGATCCGGGGGACGTCGGCCAGCTGCCAGCCGCTGGGCAGCCAGGGGTGCTCGACGGAGGCGTGCACCCCGAGCAGCCCGAGGGCCGAGCCGCCCGCCGCCACGCCGAGGACGTCGACGGCGCAGTGGAGTAACGCCTGCCGCCAGCGGTGCCGCCGGGCCGTGGTGACGAAGGTGACGACGGCGATGCCGATGACGGCGGCCGGGAGCCAGCCGTGGAGCAGCAGGACGGCGAGGGTCAGGGCGGCGCCGGAGCCGGAGCCCCCCCACCACCGGTCCCGGCCCAGCGCGACCAGATGGGCGACGATCAGGGCCGTGAGGGTGGCCAGGGACCAGCCGACCGTCCCCCCGGGGAACACCGCGTGCCCCGCGGCCGCCGCGCGCTCGATCCCCAGGGCGAGGACGAGCAGCGCGAGCGGGACGCAGACGACCGGCAGCGCCGGTGGTGGATCCCTGCGCAGCCGCGATGCCGGTTCGGCGCTGTCGGTGGGTTTCATGCCCGTCCCTCTCACAGCCGGCGGTGCCCGCGCCACGGCAGGCGCACATCTCAACAGTAGGCCGCAGAAGGCTACGACGGGCAGCGATCGGCGGCGGTTGCCCGAACAGGATCCGGCCTGGCGTGGCGTTCGGAAAGCGCTGTAGGGGTAATGCCCACTGGCCCTGCGGGCATTACTCCGCCGGAGTGGGCTCCTGTGGCACGGCGGCGGCGCGCGCCGCTTCCGGTCCTTCCGCCAGCAGCACGGCGAAGCCGTCCTCCTCCAGCACCGGGACCTTCAGCTGCATGGCCTTGTCGTACTTGGAACCGGGGTTGTCACCGACGACCACGAAGTCGGTCTTCTTGGAGACGGATCCGGTCACCTTGGCGCCGCGGGTCTGGAGCGCCTCCTTGGCCGCGTCGCGGGTGTACGAGGCGAGGGTGCCGGTGACGACGACGGTGAGGCCGGCCAGCGGGCGGGGGCCCTCGTCGCCGGTGGACTCCTCCTCCATCCGGACGCCCGCGGCCCGCCACTTCTCGATGATCTCGCGGTGCCAGTCCTCGGCGAACCACTCGCGGACGGCGGCGGCGATGGTGTCGGAGACGCCGTCGACGGCGGCCAGTTCCTCCTCGGTGGCCGCGGCGATCCGGTCGATCGAGCCGAACTCGCGGGCCAGCGCGGCGGCGGCGACCGGGCCCACGTGCCGGATGGAGAGACCGTTGACGATCCGGGCGAGCGGCCGCGACTTGGCCGCCTGGATGTTCTCCAGCATGGCCAGGGCGTTCTTCTTGGGCTCGCCCTTCTGGTTGGCGAAGAAGGTGACGACCTTCTCCTCGCCGGTCTTGGGGTCGTGCTTGGGCAGTCCGGTGTCCGGGTCCCGGACGTAGGACTTGATGGGCAGCAGCTCCTCGATGGTCAGGTCGAAGAGGTCGCCCTCGTTGAGCAGCGGCGGAGTGGCCGGTTCCAGCGGCTGGGTGAGGGCCGAGGCGGCCACGTAGCCGAAGTTCTCGATGTCCAGGCACTCGCGGCCCGCGAGGTAGTAGATGCGCTCGCGGATCTGGCCGGGGCAGGAGCGGGCGTTGGGGCAGCGGAGGTCGACGTCGGCCTCCTTCATGGGCCGCAGCGGCGTCCCGCACTCGGGGCACTCGGCCGGCATCACGAACTCGCGCTCGCTGCCGTTCCGGAGGTCGACGACGGGCCCGAGGATCTCGGGGATGACGTCGCCGGCCTTGCGGAGGACGACCGTGTCGCCGATGAGGACGCCCTTGGCCTTGACGACCTCCTGGTTGTGCAGGGTGGCGAACTCGACCTCGGAGCCGGCGACGGTGACGGGCTCGACGACGGCCTGCGGGGTGACGCGGCCGGTGCGGCCGACGCCGACGCGGATGTCGAGGAGTTTGGTGTTGACCTCCTCCGGCGGGTACTTCCAGGCGATGGCCCAGCGCGGGGCCCGCGCGGTGGAGCCCAGCCGACCCTGGAGGGGCACCTCGTCGAGCTTGACGACGACGCCGTCGATCTCGTGCTCCATGGAGTGCCGCACCTTGGGCTGCCCGTAGTGCGCGATGAACTTCCGCACCCCGTCCAGCGAGTCGACGACCCGGGCGTGCGCGGCGGTGGGCAGGCCCCACTCGCGCAGCAGCTCGTAGGCGTGCGACTGGCAGTCGATGGCGAAGCCCTCGCGGGCGCCGACGCCGTGCACCACCATGTGCAGCGGGCGGGTGGCGGTGACCCGCGGGTCCTTCTGCCGGAGGGAGCCGGCCGCCGCGTTCCGCGGGTTGGCGAACGGCGGCTTGCCGGCCTCCACCAGGCGCGCGTTGAGCTCCTGGAACTTCTCCATCGGGAAGTAGACCTCGCCGCGCACCTCGACCAGCTCCGGGACGCGGTCGCCCTTCAGCCGGTGCGGGATCTCGGAGATGGTCCGGATGTTCGGCGTGATGTCCTCGCCGGTGCGGCCGTCACCGCGGGTGGCGGCGCGGGTCAGCCGCCCGTGCTCGTAGGTGAGGTTGACGGCGAGGCCGTCCACCTTGAGCTCGCAGAGGAAGTGGTAGTCCGCGCCCTCGCCGATGTCCTTGGCGATGCGGTCGGCCCAGGCGGCCAGCTCCTCGTCGCTGAAGGCGTTGTCCAGGGAGAGCATGCGCTCGCGGTGCTCGACGGACGTGAACTCCGTCTCGTACGAGCCCGCGACCTTCTGGGTGGGCGAGTCGGGGGTGCGGAGCTCGGGGTGCTCCTCCTCCAGGGCCTCCAGGTCGCGCAGCAGCCGGTCGAACTCGGCGTCGCTGACGACCGGCGCGTCCTTCACGTAGTACCGGAAGCGGTGCTCCTCGACCTGCTCGGCGAGCAGGGCGTGCCGCTCCCGCGCCGCCGCGGGCGTCGCCGCCTCCGAGGTCAGCTTGCCGTTGCCGCTTCCACCGTGCCCGCCGTGCTGTTCGACAGCCACCGTCTCGTCCTCCCGTTGTCCTCTGGTGCGCCCTCCGGCGCCGTCACTCAGGGTTGTCCACGAGTGATCGTGCCGCCCGGACGCAGTGGGCGAGGGCCGCGCGGGCGTACGCGGGCGACGCGCCCGCCATCCCGCACGCCGGGGCGACCACCACGGACTCGGCGAGAGTCGCAGGTGACAGCCCCAGCCGGCGCCACAGCGTCCTGACACCCATGACGCTACCGGCAGGGTCGGACAATGGGCCGTCCACGCCGGGCACGACGCCGGCGAAGAGCGTCGTTCCGGCTTCCACGGCCTCGCCGAGCGCGTCGTCCTCACGCTCGGTGAGCAGGGAGAAGTCGAACGAGACCCCGGTCGCCCCGGCGCGCCGGAGCAGCGCGAAGGGCACGCCGGGGGCGCACGAGTGCACGACGAGGGGTGCGCCGGCCTGCCGCGCGACGGCGGCGATGTCCCGCAGCGCGCCCTCGACGACGGCCCGGTCGACGGCGCGGTGGGTCCGGTAGCCGCTGGCCGTCCTGACCTGGCCGCGGAGGACGGCCGTCAGCGAGGGTTCGTCGAGCTGGAGGACGGGCGTCGCGCCCGGCACCCGGCGGCGGACCTCGGCGAGGTGGCCGCGCAGCCCCTCGGCGAGCGAGGCGGTGAGGTCGCGGCAGGCGCCCGGGTCGCTCAGCGCGGCCTCGCCGCCGCGCAGTTCCAGCGCCGCGGCGAGCGTCCACGGACCAACGGCCGAGACCTTGAGCGCCCCCTCGTACCCCTGGGTGAACTCCTCCAGCGCGTCCAGGTCTTCGCGCAGCCAGGAGCGGGCGCGGCGGGTGTCGCGGCCGGGCCGGTCGGAGATCCGCCAGCCGCTGGGCTCCACGTGGGCGAAGACCTCCACGAGGAGGCCCGCGGTCCGGCCGATCATGTCCGCGCCGGGCCCGCGCGCCGGGAGTTCCGGCAGGTACGGGAGGGTCTCCAGGGACCCGGTGACGGTCTTCGCCGCCTCCCGGGCGTCCGTGCCCGGCATCGACCCGACGCCGGTCGCGGCGCCGGGCCCCCAGGGGCGGTTCTCACGGGGCTCGCTGGTCTCGATCGTCTGGCTCACCCGGGAAGGGTACGAGACGGAGAGGTACGGGACGGGACGGGCACGGGACCGGCCCGGCCGACCCGGCCGGTCCGGGCACGCCCGTCCGGCCGGGTGTCCGTCCAACAGGCTCAGCGCCCCGGCCGGACCGTGATGTCGTTGATCTCCGCGTCGCGGGGCAGGTCGATCGCGTGGAGCACCGTCGACGCCACCGAGCCGGCCTCGATCCAGCGCGCGGCGTCGTACTCCTTGCCCTCCTGCTGGTGCACCTTCGCCTGCATGGCGGTGGCCGTCCGGCCCGGGTAGACGCTGGTCACCCGCACCCCGTTGGCGTGCTCCTCGGCGCGCAGGGAATCGGCGAGCGCCTTGAGGCCGTGCTTGCTGGCGGCGTAGGCGCTCCAGTCGGGTCCTGCGTTGAGCCCGGCGCCCGAGTTGACGAAGACCACGTGGCCGTGGGCGACGCGCAGTTGGGGCAGGAAGAGCCGGGTGAGCTCCGCCGGCGCGACGAGGTTGACCGCGAGCGTGTTCGTCCACGTCCGCGTCGTCAGCTCGCCGACGCCGCCGAGGTCCACGACGCCCGCCACGTGCAGCAGCGAGTCGACGCGCTCGGGGAGCGTCTGGTGGTCGAGGGCCCAGGAGAGCCGGTCCGGGTTGGAGAGGTCGCCGACGAGCGTGCGGGCGCCGGGGAACCGGGCCGCCAGTTCCTTGGCGCGGCCGGCGTCGCGCGCGAACAGGTAGAGCTCGTCCCCGCGGGCGAGCAGCCGCTCGGCCAGTACCTCTCCGATGCCCGATCCGGCGCCGGTGATCACATGTGTTGCCATGGCCCCAGCTTGCCCTACCCCCGCCCGCCGGGCTCCCGCGAGGCGGGAACCGGGCGGAGCGGGGTGAGCGCCCCGGCGGCGGCGACCCCCATCGGGGGCGGGGAAGCACCGCGGCCGGGGCGGGCCCGTTCCGGAGGCGGGCGGCCGTCCACTGTCAGGACGGCCCCCCGGAGACGTACGCCCCCCCTGGTCGTACGTCTCCTCGGCCGCGCTCCCCCGTGGAACGCGCGGCCGCCCGCCCGCCTCCGGAATGTCCGGCGTGATGCGGACCGCATCCCCCTGCGTTCATAGTGGCAAGCCGGGGACACCCTCCGGTATCCGCCGACCGTCGGTTCCGTCCCCGCCGGTCGGCGGGGGCGACCGGGCCCGAACGGTCGGGCGGTTGTTATATTTCCTGACCGGTACCAGCGCAGGAGTGGTGAGAGTGATCCGCGTCATGGTGGTCGACGACGAGAAGCTGCTGCGCGCGGGAATCCGCAGCATCCTGGAGGCGGAACCGGACATCGAGGTCCCGGTCGCCTGCGAGGGCGTACGGGCCGTGGAGCTCGCGGCCGCGCACCGGCCCGACGTCGTCCTGCTGGACATCCGGATGCCGGAGGTGGACGGCATCTCGGTCCTCGGCTCGCTGCTGGCGCTGCCGGAGCCGCCCGTCGTGGCGATGCTCACCACGTTCTCCGGCAACGAGCACATCGCCCCCGCCCTGCGCGCCGGTGCGGCCGGGTTCCTGGTGAAGGACACCGTCCCCGACGAACTGGCCAGCGCGGTCCGCATCCTGGCCTCCGGCGGGACCGTCCTGTCCCCCGCGGTCGCCGACAGCGTCGTCGACGGCTACCTGCGCGCCGGCGGCGCTCCGCCCGCCCGGCTGGCCTCCCTCACCGAGCGCGAGCGCGCGGTGCTGGCGCTGCTGGCCCGGGGGAAGTCCAACGCCGAGATCGGCGCGGCCCTGCTGATGGGCGCCGCCACGGCCAAGGACCACGTCAGCGCGATCCTGGCCAAGCTCGGCGCGGCCAACCGCGTCCAGGCGGCCGTGCTCGCCCACCACCACGGGCTGGTCCGCCTCGACGCGGAGCCGGGCCCGGCCGGTTCCGCGTGACCCTCCCCCTCCGGCGGTGGCGGCCGGAGACGTGGCGGGGCTTCCGCCGGGACCTGCTCCTACTCCCGGTGGCGGCGGCCGAGACCGCGGCCATGTACCCCGTGACCGGCCCGACGGAGACCTTCCTCTACGGCGTGACGGTGGCCGCCCTCTTCGTCCGGCGCCGCTTCCCCCTCCCCGTCCTGGTGACGGCCCTCCCGGTGACCTTCGCCGGACACCTGCTGATCGCGCCCATGGTGGCGATGTACCAGGCCGCGCGCTCCCTGGAGCGGCGGTGGGCCGTCTACGGCTGGTCCCTGGCGTTCTTCCTCGCCGCGCTCGGCCCCTGGTGGCCGTCGGTGCTCGGCACCTGGCAGACCCGGAACGACGCGCTGTTCGGCGTCCTGTCGTCCGCGCTGATGACGATCGGCCCGACGGCGATGGGCCAGCTCAGCCGCGCCCGCCGCCAACTGGCGGACCACATCGAGGAGTTGTCCCGGGCCCACCGGCGGGAGGCGGAGCTGATCGCCGAACGCGCGGTCGTCGCCGAACGGGCCCGGCTCGCCCGGGAGATGCACGACGTCGTCTCGTACCAGGTCAGTCTGATGACCGTGCAGGCCGGCGCCCTGGAACGGACGGCGGAGGAGCCGGCCGCCCGCGAGACCGCCTCGGTCATCCGCGGCCTGGGCGCCACCGCCCTCCGCGAACTCCGCGGCCTCCTCGGCGTCCTGCGCTCGACCCCCGGCGACACGGCCCTCCGCCCCCGCCTCACCGCCCTGCCTGACCTCGTCGCGGGCAGCGGCCTCGACGCCCGCCTGGACGCGGACCTCCCCGCCCTCGACGCCCTGAAGTGGCCGCCGGAGGTGGAGGAGACCGCGTACCGCACGGTCCAGGAGGCCCTCACCAACGCCCGCAAACACGCCCCGGGCGCATCCGTCACCGTCTCCCTGAACCTCCTCCGCGACACCGGCCGGACCGCCCTCGCCATAGAGATCGCCAACACCGCCACCCCGGCCGGCACGCAGACGACCCCCCTCCCCTCAGGCGGCCACGGCCTGACGGGCCTCCGCGAACGGGCCGAGCAGCTGGGCGGAGAGTTCACGGCGGGTCCGACGGATGGGGGCTTCCGGGTACGGGCGGTCCTGCCCGCGACGAGGTGACGGCCGGTCGCCCTCACACGTTCGGGTGTGCCCGTACGAAACCCGCGTGCTCGCCGCAGCCCAAGCCGACGATGGTGCCCACGTCGCCAACCCGGCAGACGACCGGAACCAGACGAGAGGGCCCGACATGGCACCGCGGCCGGAGCGCTTGGCGGCGACTGAGGAAATGCGGATGTTCGAAGCGGTCGACGCGGCGTTCCCGGACGTGCATGCCGAGATGATCGACGGAGAGGTCTGCATCGAAACCGTCGCCACCAGCGCTCACGGCGAAATGGTGATCTTCATGGGGACCCAGTTGTCGACGAAGTGGTGTGCGATGACGAAGGTCGACACCGTTCATCCCGGATGGCGCGGGAGAACCTGCCTCCGCCCCGATCTCTCGGTCGCCGACCCTTCCTACCGGGGCTCACGCCTGCAGAAGTTCCCGGCCGATGAGCTGCTCCTCGCCTGCGAGGTCGTCTCCGAGTCCAACCCCGAGAACGACACCCGCCGCAAGGACACCAAGTACGCCCAGGCGGGGACCCCCTACTACCTCATCGTCAACCCGATCGACGGTGAGTGCCTGCTGTACTCGCTGCCCGACGACGGGCGGTACCGGGCCAAGGTGGAGAGCAAGTTCGGCGACCCGGTGCCGATCGGTGCCCCTCTCGACGTGGAGCTCGACACCTCGGCTCTGTACACCTACTGAGCCGACGTCCGACATGCCCGGTATCCCTGTGTTTACCGGCCTTTTCCAGCCACTCCGGTTCCGTTTCGTCACCGGTTTCATCCCACCCTTGTCACAGAAGGGTCGCGGATTTCGGAGCTTGTAAAGATCTGGTTAGTCTGGCGTGCGCTCGTCAAAAGAACGGGCAAAGCAGGCTGACAACGGGGGAGTTCCGAACCAGTGAAGTTTCGTCATGTCCGCGCCGCGGCCATCTTCGGCGTCTGCGTCGTCGCGCTGACCGGTGCCAGGGGCCATCACGGCGGCAGCTGCGGAGGCGGCGGTTCCAGCCACGGCAGCAGCTCGTCCAGCAGCAGTTCGTCCAGCGGCGGCAGCACGTCCACCTCGGGCGGCGACTCGTCGTCGGGCGGCACGTTCGGCGGCTCCACGTCGAGCGGGTCCGACTCCACGTCGGGCGGGTTCAGCACCGGCTCGACGTCCAGCGGGACGACGACCTCCGGCGACTCGACGAGCGGCGGCTCGTCGGTCCTGGGCTCGTCCGGCCGCAGCCGGGGCAGCTCGAACGACGCCATGCGCGACATCAAGATCAACAGCTGCACCTACAGCAGCGCGCGGGGCATCACCGCCAACATCTCCGCCACCAACAGCAGCTCGTCGCAGACCAACGACTACTCGCTCACGGTGAAGTTCACGACCCCGGAGGGCGACACCCGCACCCGCTACACCTCGATCTATTCCGTCGCCCCGAACAGCAACCGCATGACCGACATCTCCACGGTCTACGTCGCCAAGCCGGGCGCCACGGGCACCTTCCGCTGCTCGGTGACCAACGTCTCCCGCACCTCCCGCTGACGCCGCGCTCGGCGCGGGTGAGGGGCCGCCGGGCGGTGCCCCTCACCCGCAGGAGCCGCCCCTCCGGCAGGAGCGTCCGACGGGTCGTCCGGAGGCGGCGCGGGCCGCTCGGTCACGTCGCCCGGGATACGGCCTGTTCCAGGAGCCGGTGCATGACCTGGGGGTGGCGGCTCTCGGCCGGGGCCCACAGGGCACGCGCCGCGTCGTCGTCCAGTTGGATGAAGCAGGCCAGCAGCAGCGTCCGCTCGTGGCGTCGGAAGAGCAGCTCGGCACGGAGTCCGAGGGTGGGGTCGGCGGCGAGGAGGACAGTGTCCAGGGTGTTGCGGCACACCCGCCAGCCGAGCAGACATCCGTCGGACCCGGCCGGAGCGAGGGCGAGGCCGAGCGACGTCCATCCCCGGGTGAGCGCCTGCCGCGTGTCGGCGTCCGCGTCCTCCAGGACGGCTCGCGCCCATCGCTCCGCGGTGCGGTCCGGCGCCGGGTCGGGATCGGCGAGCACGGCGTTCTCGTAGTCGATCCGAGGCAACGTGCTGAGCGCGTGCGCGGCGGGAGGCACCGGTGCGTGGCGCACTCGGCCGGAAGACTGCGGACGGGAAGCGGGGTCAACCATCGTCACTCCTCATGAGTGGCATCGAACCGTCGGTCAGGACTGCGCTCAGCGTGAGACGAGGAAGTGGACCTCGCGGGGCCTGACTTCCAGTTCGCTGATGCCGTCCGGCGTCGCACCCATCGCGCGGCCGACTTCGGACGCCGCCAGGAAGGCCGCCTCGGACTCGTACGCGCCGGTGGTGACGACGGCGCCGCCGTCCGGGGTGACCCAGACGCCGACGGACAGGAACCCGGGCTGACGGCGCGCCGCGTCGGCGACCTGGTGGGCCTCGCGGACGAACTCGTCGACGTGTTCGGGGGCGGGGTAGTGGAAGGCGACGAAACCGAAGGACATGGGGGTATCCCTTCCCGCTGGTTATACGATGCCGTACAACGGCAGCCTAGGGCGATATACGGATCCGTACAACCAGCCGGACAGAGTGAGGTGGCCACCCATGGGCGCATTGCGCACACCGCGGGAGAAGTGGGTCGAGGCGGGGCTGGAGGCCCTGGCCTCAGGCGGGGTGGACTCCGTGCGGGTCGAGGCGCTCGCCAAGGCGATAGGAGTGACCAAGGGCGGCTTCTACGGGTACTTCGCCGACCGCCAGGCACTGCTGACGGCGATGCTCGACGCCTGGGAGCGCGAGAGCGTCGACGACGTCATCGCCCGGGTCGAGCGCGAGGGCGGCGACGCGCGGGACCAGGTCCGCCTGGCCGGGCAGCTCACCTTCTCCAGCGACCGCCTGTTCCCCATCGACCTCGCCATCCGCGAGTGGGCCCGCCGCGACCACACCGTCGCCGAGCGCCTGCGCCGCGTGGACAACAAGCGCATCCAACTGGTGCGCGACGCGCTCGGCGCCTCCTGCACCGACCCCGACGAGGTCGAGGCCCGCGCCCTGCTCGCCTTCTGCGCGGCCATCGGCAGCCACTTCCTCGCCGCGGACCATCCCGGCACCACCCGCGCCGCGGTCATCGACCGGGCGGCCGACATCATCCTCGGCGCCCGCCGGCACAATCCCGCCGGGTGACACTCCCCCGCCCCCTGGGCATGGCCGCGTGAACCACCGTTCGCCGGCGGCGACTTGGCCGCCGGCGCCGGACACGCGCCCTGGATCAGGGAGCTCCGTCAGGCCGCGACGGCGCGTTCCGTCGTGGCGATGGTCGCCGAGCCGACGACGCGGGTGCCGTCGTAGAGGACGATCGCCTGGCCGGGGGCGACGCCTCGGACGGGGGTGGTGAAGGTGACGTGGAGGGCGTCGTCCACGAGTTCGGCCGTGACCGGGGTCTCGCTGCCGTGGGCGCGGAGCTGGGCGGTGTAGCGGGCGGGGCCCGTGGGGGCGGTGCCGCACCAGCGGGGGCGGATGGCCGTGAGGGCGGTGACGTCCAGGGCCTCGGCGGGGCCGACCGTCACCGTGTTGTTCACGGGGGAGATGTCGAGGACGTAGCGCGGCTTGCCGTCCGGGGCCGGGTGGCCGAGGCGGAGGCCCTTGCGCTGGCCGATGGTGAAGCCGTAGGCGCCCTCGTGGGTGCCGACCTTGGCGCCGGTCTCGTCGACGATGTCGCCCTCGGCGGTGCCGAGGCGCTTGGCCAGGAAGCCGCGGGTGTCGCCGTCGGCGATGAAGCAGATGTCGTGGCTGTCCGGCTTCTTGGCGACGGCCAGGCCGCGGCGCTCGGCCTCGGCGCGGATCTCGTCCTTGGTCGTGAGGGTGTCGCCCAGGGGGAACATCGCGTGCGCGAGCTGGCGCTCGTCCAGGACGCCGAGGACGTACGACTGGTCCTTGGCCATGTCGCTGGCGCGGTGCAGCTCGCGGGTGCCGTCCTCGTTCAGCACGACCGTCGCGTAGTGGCCGGTGCAGACCGCGTCGAAGCCCAGGGCGAGCGCCTTGTCCAGCAGCGCCGCGAACTTGATCTTCTCGTTGCAGCGCAGGCAGGGGTTGGGGGTGCGGCCGGCCTCGTACTCGGCGACGAAGTCCTCGACGACGTCCTCGCGGAAGCGCTCGGCCAGGTCCCAGCAGTAGAAGGGGATGCCGATCACGTCGGCGGCGCGGCGGGCGTCCCGGGAGTCCTCGATCGTGCAGCAGCCACGGGCGCCGGTGCGGAAGGACTGGGGGTTCGCCGACAGGGCCAGGTGCACGCCGGTCACGTCGTGGCCCGCTTCGACGGCGCGGGCCGCCGCGACGGCGGAGTCGACGCCGCCGGACATGGCGGCGAGCACGCGGAGCCCCTTGCGGGGGGCCTGGGGGTCGGGTGCACCTGGGAAGTCATTCATAGCCTCTCCAGGGTACGGGAGGCGCGATCTCGTCCCCTCCCCCGTTTCTCGGGGGCTCCGGCGGCCGTCAGCTCAGGCCCGCGCTCCTCGCGCGCTTCACCACCGGGCCGATCGCCTCCACGACCGCCGCGACGTCCGCCTCCGTCGACGTGTGGCCGAGCGAGAAGCGGAGGGTGCCGCGGGCCAGCTCGGGGTCCGTGCCGGTGGCGAGGACGACGTGGCTGGGCTGGGCGACGCCGGCGGTGCAGGCCGAGCCGGTGGAGCACTCGATGCCCTGGGCGTCCAGCAGCAGCAGGAGCGAGTCGCCCTCGCAACCGGGGAACGAGAAGTGGGCGTTGGCGGGGAGGCGGCCCGCCGGGTCCGGGTCGCCGCCGAGGACCGCGTCGGGGACCGCGTCCAGGACGCCGGCGACCAGGCGGTCGCGCAGGGCGCCGATCTCCCTCGCGAACCCCTCGCGGCGTTCCGCGGCCAGCGTGCCCGCGACCGCGAACGCGGCGATCGCCGGGACGTCCAGGGTGCCGGAGCGCACGTGCCGCTCCTGGCCGCCGCCGTGCAGCAGCGGGACGGGCGTGTGGCTGCGGCCCAGCAGCAGCGCGCCGATGCCGTACGGGCCGCCGATCTTGTGGCCGCTGACGGTCATCGCGGCCAGGCCGGAGGCGGCGAAGTCGACGTCCAGCTGGCCTGCCGCCTGGACGGCGTCGGCGTGCATCGGGATGCCGAACTCGGCCGCCACGGCGGCGAGTTCGGCGACCGGCTGGATCGTGCCGATCTCGTTGTTGGCCCACATGACGGTGATCAGCGCCACGTCGCCGGGGTCGCGGGCTATCGCCTCGCGGAGGGCGTCGGGGTGCACCCGGCCGTGCGCGTCGACCGGCAGGTACTCGACGGTGGCGCCCTCGTGGGCGGCCAGCCAGTCGACGGCGTCGAGGACGGCGTGGTGCTCCACCGGGCTGGCGAGGACGCGGGTCCGCGCCGGGTCGGCGGCGCGGCGGGACCAGTACAGGCCCTTCACGGCGAGGTTGTCCGCCTCCGTGCCGCCCGCCGTGAAGACGACCTCGCTGGGGCGGGCGCCGAGTGCGGCGGCGAGGGTCTCGCGGGCCTCCTCGACGGTGCGGCGCGCTCGGCGCCCTGCGGCGTGCAGCGACGAGGCGTTTCCGGTGGTGGCGAGGTGGGCGGTCAGCGCCGCCGCCGCTTCCGGGAGCATCGGGGTGGTGGCTGCGTGGTCGAGGTAAGCCATGGTGGGTCGATTCTACGAGCCGGTGGGGTGCGGCGTACCCGGCGGTGCGGCCCCGTTGGGTGGGGGTGTGCCCCGGTCCCGCCCCTTCGCCGTTTCCTGGGGCTACCGCCCCAGACCCCGAAACCGCGCTCCGCGCGGTTGTCCTCAAACGCCGGACGGGCTGGATTCGGCCGCCGGAGCTTGCATATTGACCGAAAAGCACACGGCGGGATGCGCCCTTCAGAGGCAGGCTCGCCTGGGGTATCCGCCCCGGACCACCACTCGCACTGCACCGAGGAGAGCCGCCCGTGCCCGACACCGAAAACGTTCCCGACCCTCGCCCGCACCTGCGCCGGGCCGTCGCGCAGCTGGCCGCCGTCGCCGCCGAGGTGCGGCCGGAACGGCTGACCGATCCGACCCCGTGCGCCGAGTACGACGTCAAGGGGCTGCTGGGGCACGTCGTCGGCGCCGCCCACGCGCTGGCGGCCCTCGCCACCGCCGGCGGGTTCCGGCCGAGCGGCCCGCTCCCCACCCCGCAGGTGGCGGACGACGGCTGGCCCGCCGCCGTCGCGGAGGCGGGCGACCGGCTCGCCGCCGCCTGGGACGACGAGTCCCTGCTGACCTCCATGTACGACGTGCCGTGGGGGAAGTCGCCCGGCCACGGCGTGGTCAGCTTCCTGGTGCTGGAGATGGTCGTCCACACCTGGGACCTCAACGAGGCGCTCGGCCGGCCCGCCACCCTCGACCCGGAGCTGTCCGAGTTCGCCCTCAAGGGGGCCGAGGCGCTGCCGCCCGAGGGCAAGGAGGGGGCCTTCGGCGCCGCCCGGCCGGCTCCCGAGGGAGCCGACGTCCACACCCGGCTGGCGGCCCGCACCGGCCGGCCGCTGGACTGATCCGGCGGGGGCCCGCGCGCCTCGGCCCGGCATCAGCCCAGCAGTCGCGCCAGCTGGCGCGACTGCGCCACCAGCCGGTCCGCGCTGTCCCAGATCTCCGCGTCCTCCTCCAGGAAGCCGCCCGCGAGGTTGCGGGTGACGACCGAGATCCGGAGGGGGCCCGGGGCGGGACGGCGGCGGACGTGGACGGTGAGTTCGACCGTCGGGACCCAGCCGATGATCCCCAGGTCGAAGGTGGTGGGCGGAAGCGCGTCGGCGGCCAGGAGGAGCGAGAACAGGTCCGGGTCGCGGCCGTCCGCGAAGTCGAACCAGCCGCGCATCTCGCCCCGGCCGGCCGGCCCGCCGGTCGCCCAGCCTGCGGTGGCGGGGTCGAGCCGCAGGTCCAGGCGGGCGACGATCTCGGCGGCGCCGAAGCCCTCGCCGCCGCCGGCGAAGCAGTGCTCGCGCGGCGGCAGCGCCGGCGGCTTGGCGGTGGTGCGCACGTCGTCGGAGAGCGCGTCCAGGTCGCCGTAGGTGGCGAGCACCCGCAGCCGCTCGACCTCGGTGCCGTCGTCGGCCGTCTGGAACAGGCTCGCCTGGCCGGTGGAGAGCGACCGGCGGGTGTGCGCCAGGCCGCTGCGGACGACCGCCGGGCCCGGCCGGGTGGCGCTCAGGTAGTGGGCGGTGAGGGTGAACGGGTCGGGGTGCGGCAGGGTGTCCGCGAGGGCGCGGGCCGTGATGGCGAGGAGGTAGCCGCCGTTGGCCGCGCCGAAGAGCGTCCAGCCCTCGTGGATGTGGGTGTCGTGTTCGGCGGTCCCGCCCGCCGGAACGCCCGGAACGCCAGGGCCCCCGGGCGCGCGCGACGCGATCGCGGTGTCCCGGTCGAACTCGCTGTTGCCGATGCTTGCCAGTGCCATGGCGGCACCGTACCTCCGGTAGGTTACCGGCGGGTAGCCTTTCGTCCGGCGATCTGCGGCCCGACGCCGGGCTGGAGCTCCTCGGCCGCCGCGCTCCGCCGGTGCCAGGCGCGCGGGGCCCGCCAGTGGAAGCGCATGGAGAGCAGCCGCAGCCCGCAGCCGACGATCACCGGGATGGCGTTGGTGGGCCCGTGCAGCACGCCGTACTTCAGCATCAGCGCGGCCGTCGTGGCGCCGGCCATGGCGGGGACGGCGTAGAGGTCGCGGTCCCAGCGGAGCAGCGACGGGACCTCGTGGGCGAGGACGTCGCGCAGCACGCCGCCGCCCACCGCGGTGGCGAGGCCGAGGGTGGCGGACTGGGTGAGGCCGAGCCCGTGCCCGTACGCCTTGACGGTGCCGGTGACGCAGAAGAGGCCGAGGCCGGCGGCGTCGAAGACGTTCACCGCGCTGGTGATCCGTTCCACCTCGGGGTGCAGGAAGAAGACGATCAGCGTGGCGATCAGCGGGGTGAGGAAGTAGCCGAGGTCGCTGAAGGCGGCGGGCGGCACGGCACCGATGACCAGGTCCCGGAAGAGACCTCCGCCCAGTGCCGTGACCTCCGCCAGCACGGCCATGCCGAAGACGTCGAAGTTCTTGCGGACGCCGAGCAGCGCGCCGGAGATCGCGAAGACGAAGATCCCGACGATGTCCAGCCAGTGCTGGACGGAGGGGGTGAACAGATCGGTGAGCACGCGACATTCTTACCGGTCGGCCGGGTGTCCCCCTTGTCCCGCCCTGGGAGGGTTCCCCGCGGAGCCCGTACCGTCCCGTCCGCTCAGGCCGCGGCCTCCCCGGGGGACTCCACCGGCTCCGGGTGGTGGCACGCCACCTGGTGCCCGGTCCGCAGCGCGGTCAGCACCGGCTCGTCCGTCCGGCACACCTCCGTCGCCTTCCAGCAGCGGGTGTGGAAGCGGCAGCCGGACGGCGGCGAGATCGGCGACGGCACGTCGCCCTTGAGCAGGATGCGCTCCCGCTGGGCCCGCCGGCGCGGGTCGGGCACCGGCACGGCGGAGAGCAGGGCCTTGGTGTACGGGTGCATGGGCGCGCCGTAGAGCGAGCGGCGGTCGGTCAGCTCCACGATCTTGCCCAGGTACATCACCGCGATCCGGTCCGAGACGTGCCGGATCACCGACAGGTCGTGGGCGATGATGACGTACGTCAGCCCGAGCTCGTCCTGGAGGTCGTCCAGCAGGTTGACCACCTGCGCCTGGATCGAGACGTCCAGCGCGGAGACCGGCTCGTCGGCGATCACCAGCTTCGGCTTGAGCGCCAGCGCGCGGGCGATGCCGATGCGCTGCCGCTGGCCCCCGGAGAACTCGTGCGGGTAGCGGTTGTAGTGCTCGGGGTTGAGGCCCACCAGTCCCAGCAGCCGCTGCACCTCCTTCTTCACCCCGCCGTCCGGCGTGATGCCCTGGAGCCGGAAGGGGGCGCCGACGATGGTGCCGACGGTGTGCCGGGGGTTCAGCGAGGAGTACGGGTCCTGGAAGATCATCTGGATGTCACGGCGCATCGGGCGCATCCCGCCGACCCCCAGGTGGGAGATGTCGCGGCCCTCGAACTCGATCGTCCCGCCGGTCGGTTCGAGCAGCCGGGTGACCAGCCGGCCCATGGTGGACTTGCCGCAGCCCGACTCGCCGACCACGCCGAGGGTCTCGCCGGGGCGGACGTCGAAGCTGATGTCGTCCACCGCGTGCACGGCGCCCACCTGGCGGCGCAGCAGTCCCTTGGTGATCGGGAAGTGTTTGACCAGGCCCTCCACCCGGAGCAGGGGCCGTACCTCCGGGGTGGCGGACGGTGCCTCCTCGCCGAGCGGGATGGTCTTCTCCGGCGCCCCCACGGGAACCGCTTCGTTGTCTTCAGGCACGGCTCGGTCCTTCACAGCTCAGGAGTGATCACAGCTTGGGAGCGATCTCTTCGGTCCAGATCCGCGTCCGGTCTTCCTGCGTCATGTGGCAGGCGGCGACGTGGCCGCGGCTCTTCTCCCCCGCCACCGGGCGGAGTTCGGGCCGCTCGGTCCGGGTGATCCCCTCCCCCGGGACGTCGGCGTACGGGCAGCGCGGGCTGAAGGCGCAGCCGGGCGGCACGTTGATCAGGCTGGGCGGCGAGCCCTTGACCGGGATCAGCCGCTCGGTCTGGTCGCGGTCGATGCGCGGCATGGAGCCGAGCAGCCCCCAGGTGTAGGGGTGCTGGGGCTCGTAGAAGACCTGCTCGGCCGGGCCGCGTTCGACGCAGCGGCCGCCGTACATGACGAGGATGTCGTCGGCCAGTTCGGCGACCACGCCCAGGTCGTGGGTGATGATGACGACGGCGGAGCCGAACTCCTTCTGCAGGTCGCGGATGAGGTCGAGGATCTGCGCCTGGACGGTGACGTCGAGGGCGGTCGTCGGTTCGTCCGCGATGAGCAGGGCGGGGTTGTTGACCAGCGCCATGGCGATCATGGCGCGCTGCCGCATGCCGCCGGAGAACTGGTGCGGGTAGTCGTCCACCCGCCGGTCGGGCTGCGGGATGCCGACGCGGTCGAGGAGTTCGACGGCGCGTTTGCGGGCGGTCTTCTTGTCGGTGTCGTGGTGGATCCGGTACGCCTCGGCGATCTGGGCGCCGATGGTGAAGTAGGGGTGCATGGCGGACAGCGGGTCCTGGAAGATCATCGCCATCTCCCGGCCGCGCAGCCTGCGCACCTCGTCGGGGTCGGCGGTGAGCAGCTCCTTGCCGTCCAGCCAGATCTCGCCGGAGATCCGGGCCTTGCGCCGGCCGTACTGGCCGACCGTGTGCAGGCCCATGATCCCGAGCGAGCTGACGGACTTGCCGGAGCCGGACTCGCCGACGATGCCGAGGGTGCGGCCCTTCTCCAGTTTGAAGGAGAGCCCGTCGACGGACTTGACCACGCCGTCGTCGGTCGGGAAGTGGATGCGCAGGTCGCGGACGTCCAGGTAGGCGCGGCCGCCCGGCGGTTCCTTGGCCATGTCGACGGCCGGCTCGGGGGTGGTGGTCATGAGAGCCTCACACGGGGGTCGATCACGGCGTAGAGCAGGTCCACCACGAGGTTGGCGACGACGACGGCGGTGGCGGCGATGAGTACCACGCCGAGGATGATCGGCAGGTCGCGGTTGTTGATGGCGGTGACCGCGGCCTGGCCGAGGCCGGGCAGGTTGAACGCGCTCTCGGTGAGGATCGCGCTGCCGACCAGGGCGCCGAGGTCCATGCCGAGGATGGTGGCGATGGGAGTCATGGTGGAGCGCATAGCGTGCTTGCCGATCACCATGCGTTCGGTGAGGCCCTTGGCGCGGGCGGTGCGGATGTAGTCCTCGCCGAGGACCTCCATCATGGTGGCGCGGGTGAGCCGGGCGTACATGGCCGCGTAGAGGAAGGCGAGGGCCACCCAGGGCAGGATGAGCCCGCCGAACCAGCCGGCCGGGTCGTCGGCGAAGTCCACGTACTCGGACGAGGTCCAGCCGAGCTTGTACTTGAACAGCGCGAGCAGCAGCAGCGCGGTGAAGTAGATCGGCAGCGAGACGCCGGCCAGGGCGGTCATCATGGCGCCGCGGTCGATCTTGGTGCCGCGCTTGAGGGCGGAGACCACGCCGGCGGTGACGCCGAGCAGCAGCCAGATCACGCAGGCGCCGCCGGCGAGCGCGAGCGTCGGGGGCAGCCGGTCGGTCAGGATCGGCCAGACCGCCTGCTCGGTGCGGAAGGAGTAGCCGAAGCAGGGGGCCGGGCAGTGGTCGACGGTCCCGCCCCCGGTGTAGTCGCGGCCGGCGAAGATGCCGCTGACGAAGTGCCAGAACTGGACCAGGACCGGGTCGCTGAGCCCGAGCTTCTGCCGGATGCCCTCGATCGTCTCCGGGTCCGCCTGCTTGCCGACGTACATGGCGGCGGGGTCGGCCCCGGTGAGCTTGGGGATGGTGAAGAAGATGAAGAAGGTCACCAGCGTGACCACGAGCAGCATCACGATGACGGCGAACAGTCGCCTGACGATGTAAGCGAACACTGCGGTCGGCCCGGCGGCGGTCCGGTGGCGGGGTGCGCCACCGGACCGCCGCGCTCGGCCCTCACCTGCCCTTCGGGCCTAGCGGCGGGAGCGCCGGAGGAGCGGACGGACGATCTCGTGCGGGCCGTGGGCCGTCACCTGACGACACCCAGGGCCTGGTAGTCGTACCGGCCGTTGAAGGCGTCCGTCGTGTAGACGTTGGTCAGCCGGGAGCTGCGCCAGATGATGTTCTTCTCATAGGTGAAGGGCAGGTACCAGGCGCCCTCCATGACCTTCTTGTCGGCCTCCTGGTAGATCGCCCCCGCCTTCTTGGGGTCGCTCTCCGCGATGGCCGTGTCCATCAGCTTGTTGATCTCGGGGTCGTTGAGCTCGGGGTAGTTCTGGTTGGCGGTGTCGAGGATGAACCGGCCGTCCACGATGGGCTGGAGGTAGCCCTGGCCGCTGGGGAAGTCCGCGCCCCAGCCGAAGACGATGATCCCGTAGTTCTTGTTCTTGACGTTCTTGGGGGCGCCGACGACGCTCTGCGACTGCGCGCCGTCGTACTGGTCGATCTGCGTCTCGATGCCGATCTTCTTCAGGGACGCCTGGAGCGACTCGGCCGTCGCGATCTCCTGCGGCTTGTTGTTCCGCACCGCGATGGTGGTCTTGAAGCCGTCCGGCTTGCCGCAGGCCTTCAGCTCCTCCTTGGCCTTCTCGGGGTCGGCCGCGCCCTGCTTGAGGTTGTACGGGTCGTAGGACGCGTCGTGCCCGGTGACGGCCGGCGGGAGCATGTTGAGGCCGATGTCACCGCCCGCCTGGGGGCCGCCGCGGGCGGTCTGGAGGGAGGTGTGGTCGGCGCCGTAGATGACCGCCTTGCGGCAGTGCACGTTGTCGAAGGGTGCGACGGACTTGGGGAAGGCCGCGTACCGGATGAAGCCGGTCTGCGGGTTGTCCAGGTTCCCCTTGGCGGTCTGGAGCGCCTTCTGGCGGCCAGCCGAGCCCATGCCGGTGGCGTTGAGGTCGACGTCGTAGTTGCCCGCGATCAGGTCGCTGTCCATCGCGTCCGCGTTGGTGGTGAACTTGACCGAGATCTTGTCCGGCAGCGCCTTGCGGACCGTGTCGGAGTCCTTGTTCCACTTGTCGTTGCGGACGAGGACCATGCTCTTGTTGGGGCTGTACGACTCGAACTTGTACGGCCCGTTGGAGAACGGCCGGAGGTTGTACTTCTCCGCCGTGTCCTTGTCCTGGGGCACCGGGCCCGCGGCGGGCAGCGCCAGCATCTGGAGGAAGTCGCCGTTGGGCTTCGCCAGCTTGAAGGTGATGGTCTTCGCGTTCGGCGTCTCGATCGCGGACAGGCCCAGCTTGTCCTTGCTGTCGTCCTTGTAGGGGCCCTTGTACTTCTTCTCCGGGTCCAGGACCTGCATCAGCCAGGTGGGCCCGCCGGAGATCTTGTCCTGCGCCCAGGTGCGCTCGATGCCGTACTTGATGTCCTGGGCGGTGACCGGTCTGCCGTCCTCCCAGGTGATCCCGTCCTTGAGGGTGAACGTGTAGGTCTTCTTGTCGTCCGAGACCTTGCCCAGGTCGGTGGCCAGGTCCGGCACCAGCTCGGCGCTCCCGTGGCCCGGCGCGGGCTTGGAGGTGACGAGGGTGCGGACGTAGTAGCGGGCGAAGTCCCAGGCGAAGCCGTAGTACATGCGCTGCGGGTCCCAGGAGTCGGACTCCTGGGTGGCGATGAACTTCAGCTCGCCGCCCTTCTTGTCTGACGGGCTGGCGACCTTCTCGACGCCCGCGTTGAAGCCGGGGCCCTTGCCACCGCCCCCGTCCTTGCCGCCGATGTCCTTGCTGCCGCCTCCGCCGCCGCAGGCGGTGACCCCGACGAGGGCCGCGACCACCAGTGCCGCGCCGGCGGCCGTTCCGCGCCTCGATGTCCTGTGCGTTGCCAAGATGTCGCGACCTCCGTGATCGTCGCGGGCCGGGGAGCGGACCGCGATGGGGGTGGTTCCTTCAGCTCGTACTCCTGATGCGGGAGGGATCGGGTGCATCTTGGGTGACGCACCGTCAGATCACTGCCCGGTGAACGCTGTTGCGGGTGCGGCTAGCGCGAACCCTTGGGGTCCAGGGCGTCCCGAACGCCGTCCCCGAAGAGGTTGAACGCCAGGACGGTGACGAAGATGGCGAGGCCCGGGATGACCATGAACATCGGGTCGCCCTCGTAGGTGTTGACGGCCTTGGAGAGCATCTGCCCCCAGGACGACGTGGGCGGCTTGACGCCGGCGCCGAGGAAGCTCAGCGCGGCCTCGGTGAGGACGTTGGTCGGGATCATCAGCGTGGCGTAGACGGTGATCGGCGCGACCAGGTTGGGCAGCAGCTCGCGGAAGAGGATGTACGTCCGCCCGGCGCCCAGGCTGCGCGCCGCCTCGACGTACTCGCGCTCCCGCAGCGAGAGCGTCTGCCCGCGCACGATGCGTCCCACGTAGGGCCAGCCGAAGAAGCCGATCACCGCGATGAGGACGGCCATGCGGACGCCCGAACCTGTCAGTCCCCAGAGCTCGTTGGGGACGACGGAGATCAGGGCGATGATGAACAGCAGCTGCGGGAAGGCCAGCAGGGCGTCCATCACCCGGCTCACCACGGTGTCGACCCAGCCGCCGAAGTACCCGGCGATGATGCCGAGGACGGTGCCGATCAGCACGGCGACCACGGCCGAGAGGAACGCGACGAGCAGGGAGACCCGGGCGCCGTAGACCACCCGGCTGAAGACGTCCCGGCCGTTGACCGGTTCCACGCCGAACAGGAAGTCCCCGTTGATCCCGCCCCACGAGCCCTTCGGCGTGCCGAAGAGGGGGTCGATCTGGTCCTCGTGGTACTCGTTCGGCGGGTGGCCGAACAGGTCCACGATCAGCGGGGCGAAGATCGCGACCAGCACGAGCAGCAGGACCACGATCCCGCCGGCCAGGGCCAGCTTGTCGCGCTTGAGCCGCGTCCAGGCGATGCGCCAGGGGGAGCGGCCCTCGATCGTCGTGCCCGGGACGGGGATTTCCGCGTCGGCGACGACGGTCGCGGTCCCGGTCGCGCTCGTCTCGGGGAGTGGTGCCGTCATCGTTCGCAGGACCCCTCTCGGCCGGTGGAACCGGCCTCCGCCGGCCGCCGGGAGGCGGCTGGTCGACATCACTGACACATGCGGTGCTGTGCGCGGTGCTGTGGTGCGGGAAGTACAAGCGGAGCTGGTCGTACACCGGACCTGCGGGTCCTTGGAGCGGGAGTCTTCAACGCGTTCACGATCACCCGCCAGACCCGGCGAGCAATGGATGCGCAACCGTGATGTGCGATGCGAGGTTCCGTTATACGGACGGGGGCGGCCGCTCAGCGAAGGGCGCTCGTCGGTTCACCGCACGGCGCAGGGTGTTACCGACGCCGCACGCAAGACACCAGTACCAGCTATGCCTTTGACAGGGCCAAGGCGGGCGGTCAGGCTCGCAGGCAACCACAGGCGGCTCATCTGCCGCTGGAAGCACAGGAGTTGACGTGACACGGAAGCTGATCCACCGCGCCGCCATGACGGGCGCGGCGCTCGCCCTCGGACTGACCGGCACCCTGGCCTCGGGAGCGTCCGCGATGGCGGCGCCCTCCGGGGACTCCACGGTCTCCCGGGAAACCCTCGGCCAGGGCCGCTATATCGACCGCTACGACAACTACCAGCAGTGCCAGGGAGGCGGCGAGTACTTCCTGCGCCACGGCGAGAGCGCCTACCACTGCTACAAGGTATCGGCCGGTTATGAGCTCTGGGTCTGGGCCTGACCCCGAAGGGCACCTCCCCTGCCCGCCGGCCGGCCGGTCCGTCGCGAACGGGCCGGCCGGTCCGTGGGCACGGGAACTCCGCGCTCGGCGCGGGGAGCCCGCGCTCGGCACGGAACGACGTCTGGGGCGGGTACCCGTCAGTGCGGGTATCCGTACCCCGGTGCCGGTGCCGGCACCGGGGCCGCCGCGCCGGCCGGGGCGGCGTGGCCGTAGAACGGGCGGGCGTGGGCGCGCATCCACATGGCGACCGGGTCGAACTCGTCCGACATCGCCACCGTGGACACCGGCAGGCCCTCCGGCACCACGGCCACCACCTGCTGCATCATCGCCCGGACGGACTCCACGGCGGGCGCCGAGGTGTCGTACAGGTCGAGGCCGATCGCCAGGTACGCCGCGCCGATCGCCGGCTGGACCCAGGCGCGGCGCAGCGCCCGGACGGCGGGGGTGCGCTGGGCGTGCTGGGCGAGCAGGGCGTAGAACCGGGGGATCTCGGCGGTGGGTTCGGTGATCTGGAGCGGTCCGGCGGGCAGCCGGTCCAGGCCGCCGGCGATCCGGCGCAGGTCGAGCCAGGGGATGCCGACGCCGCCGCCCGGGGCGTGCGGGTTGAGCCAGAGGCCCCAGCGGCCCGGGTAGAGGGACGTGGCGAGGGAGCGGCCGGTGACCACCTCGTGGGCGCGGTTCCAGCCGCTGGCGGTGAGCTCCCGCTCGGAGGTGACGCAGGGCGCGTAGCCGAGGCCGTCGACCTCCATGTTCCCGTACTGGGCGTCGGGCGAGCCGGGCCGGCCGTGCCAGAGCAGCATCCACAACCGGCCGTCGGCGACGGCGTGCAGCAGCGACTCGTAGACGTCGTACCGCCCGGGCGCCACTTGGCGCAGCACCTGCTCCACGCCGCTCTCCGCGCCCGCGCTCACCTGATCCCGCCCCTTCTCACGGCGGACGCTCGCGTCGCGTCCGCCCCCTGCCTCACGGCGCGGTCGCGCCTCCCGTACGGTCGTCCAACCAGCTTACGAGGCCGGGGCGGCATGCAGGGGAGCAGTCACCGGTCACGGTCGTAGAACGGTGTGACGCGGTCCCGCATCCAGTCGGCGACCGGGTCCCGGGTGACGTCCAGGAAGACCGTGCGGACCGGCCAGGGGACGGGGGCGGAGCCCAGGGCGCGGCCCAGGGCGTCCACGGCGGCGGCGCGGCTGTCGTCGTCGGGGAGGTCGAGCTCCACGCCGACGAAGAGCTCCGGCGGGCCGCCCTCGACGCTGGCCAGGGCGCGGCGGGCGGTGCGCACGGCGCGGGCGGCGGTGAACTCCAGGCCGGCGGCGGCCAGGAAGGCGGTGGGCTCGTCCTGCCAGTCGGGCTCGTGGAGGCGCACCCGGCCGCCGGTGGGCTCGCCCTCCAGCCGCAGCCGGCCGGCCCGGCAGAGCTCGGCGACGGCGGCGGGGGGCAGCGGCGCGCCGACCGTGCCCTCGGGGTTGACGACGATGCCGACCTGCGGGGGCAGACCGCGGGCGAAGTCCACGGCGGGGGCGACGGCGCAGGCCATGTGGTCGCCCATGACGCGGCGGAACTGCTCCTCGGAGCTGAAGACCGGCACGAACGCGGCGCCGCCGAGCTCGACGGTGGGCAGGTCGAGGTCGCGGCTGTCGGGGCCGCCGCCCTTGGGCAGGGGTATCCACACCTCGCTGCGGCCGAGCGCCTCGACGACGCGCTCGCCGGTGCCGGGGACGCCCGCGCAGGCGGCGAGGGTCTCCTCCAGTTCGTTGGCGGGCCAGCCGGGCGACGCCTCGCCCCGGGCCCGCTCCGTGCCGTGCAGCTCGGGGCCGCTCATCCGTTCTCCCCACGGTCTCGTCGCGCTCGCACCCGCACCTTAACGGCCGGCTCGGCGTCAGGGGGCGGGAGGGGGACGGGGGACGGGCGGAGATCGGGGGAGGTGCGGGGGTCGGAGGAGGGGGCCGGGCGCCGCGGTGCTGGCGGGGCGGGCGGGGCCGCGGGGGCTCCCCGTCCGGGCGCCCCCGCGAAGACGACGGTCCGCAGGGCCGCCGCGGCCGGGCGGTCGAGCAGGACCGCGCTCGCC
>NZ_JAIQLH010000079.1 GCF_020037025.1 Streptomyces huiliensis
GGCGGTGCCGTCGGGGCGGACGAGCAGGGCGCCCGTGAGGTCGTCCGGGCCGCGGGCGACGCGGGCCAGGGCCACCGCCTCGCCGCGGGCGGCGGCCGTCAGGGCGCGGGTGAGGACGGGGCGGCCGGGGGCGGCCGCCGGGACGGGGGCGACCAGGACGTCCAGCGTCCCGCCGCAGGTCAGGCCCACGGCGAAGGCGTCGTCGTCGCTGTACCCGAACCGTTCCCGGAACACCGTCCCCTCCCGCAGCGCCCGTTCGCACAGCTCGTACACCGCCGCCTCGACGCAGCCGCCGGAGACGGAGCCGACGGCCCGGCCGCGGTCGTCGACGGCCAGCGCGGCGCCCGGGCCGCGCGGGGCGCTGCCGGTGACGGAGACGACGGTGGCGACGGCGAAACCGCGTCCGTCGGCGGCCCAGGCGGCCAGGTCCTCAGCGATGTCCAGCACGGTCCTGCTCCACGGGCGCGGCGGTCACGGACGCGGCGGTCACGGGCGCGGCGGTCACGGGCGCGGCGGTCACGGGCGCGGCGGTCACGGGCGCGGCGGTCACGGGCGCGGCGGTCACGGGCGCGGCGCCGCCGGCCAGGACGCGGTCGGGGCGGATCGGCAGGTCGCGGTGGCGGACGCCGGTCGCGTGCCAGACGGCGTTGGCGACGGCCGCGGCGGAGCCGACCGTGCCGATCTCGCCGATGCCCTTGATGCCGACGGGGTCGTCGGGGTCCGGGTCGTCCAGCCAGGCGACCTCGATGGCGGGGACGTCCGCGTGGGCCGCGACGTGGTAGCCCGCGAGGTCGGCGTTGACCAGGCCGCCCGAGGCGGTGTCCCGGACGGCCTCCTCGTGCAGGGCCATGGACAGGCCCCAGACCATGCCGCCGGTGAGCTGGTTGCGGGCGGTGAGCGGGTTGACGATCCGGCCGGCGGCGAAGACGCCGAGCATGCGGCGGACGCGGATCTCGCCGGTGCCCGGGTCGACGGCGACTTCGGCGAACTGGGCGCCGTACGCGTGCCGTTCGTACGCGGCGAGGGACCGCACCGCCTCTTCCGTGTTCGCGCGCACGGTCAGCCCCTCCGGCGGGATCCCGGCGCCCGAGGCGAGCCGGTCGCGCAGGTCGCGCGCCGCGAGTCGGACGGCCCAGCCCCAGGAGCGGGTGCCCATGGAGCCGCCGGCGACCCAGGCGTCACCGAAGTCGCTGTCGGCGATGAGGACGCGGACCCGGTCCGGCGCCACGTCGAGGGCGTCGGCGGCCAGTTGGGTGAGGGCGGTACGGGCTCCCGTCCCGATGTCCGCGGCGGCGATGCGGACGGTGAAGGCGCCGTCGGCGTGCGCGGTGGCGGTGGCGGTCGCCGGGAAGGCGCCGGTGAAGAAGGAGGACGCCGCCGTGCCGGTGCCGAGCAGCCACCGGCCGTCGCGGCGGACGCCGGGGCGCGGGTCGCGTCCGGCCCAGCCGAACCGGCGGGCCCCTTCAGTGAAGCAGTCGGCCAGGCGGTGCCCGGCGAAGGGGAGTCCCGAGACCGGTCCCGCGGCGGGCTCGTTGCGGGCGCGCAGCACGATCGGGTCCAGGCCGCACCGCTCGGCCAGTTCGTCGAGCGCACACTCCACGGCGAACGAGCCGGGGGCCTCGCCGGGCGCGCGCATGAAGGTGGGCGTGGGGACGTCGAGGGGCAGCACCCGGTGGACGGTGCGGTGGCCGCTCGCGTCGTACATGGACCGCGCGTACGCGGCGCTCGGCTCGACGAACTCGTGCACCGTGGAAGTGGCGCTGAGCGCCGCGTGGTCCAGGGCGCGCAGCCGGCCGTCCGCGCCGGCGCCCAGCCGGACACGCTGGACGGTGGCGCTGCGGTGGCCGATGAGCGAGAACGTCTGCCGCCGGGTGAGCGCGATGCGCACCGGCCGGCCGAGCACGGTCGCCGCCATGGCGGCGAGGACGAGGTGCGGGCGGGCCTGCGCCTTGCTGCCGAAGCCGCCGCCGACGTGCTCGGACCGCACGCGGACGTCGGCCGGGTCGAGGCCGAGGAGCTGTGCGAGGTCCCGGGCGGTCGCGTACGCGCCCTGGGTGGAGTCGACGACCTCCAGCCGCCCGTCCTCCCAGCGGGCCATCGCCGCGTGCGGCTCCATCGGGTTGTGGTGTTCCTCGGGGGTGGTGTACCAGGCGTCCACCACGATGTCGGAGGCGGCGAGTTCGGCCTCCACGTCGCCCTTCTCGGTGCGGCCGGGCCCCATGGCCGTGGTCTCCGCCGGGTGGCTGCCGGGGTGCCCGGGGCGGAGGGTGACGTCGTGCGGCTCGGTGTCGTACGTGACGACGAGCGCCTCCGCGGCCTCCCTCGCCTGCTCGGGCGTCTCGGCCACGACGCACGCGACCGGCCAGCCCGCGTGCGGCACCCGGTCGTGCTGGAGGATGCGCGTGGTGGCGTCGGGCCCGAAGGTGCCCGCGAAGTCCTCCTTCAGGCGCGGCGCGTTGCCGTGGTGCAGGACGGTGAGGACGCCGGGCATGGCCCGGACGGGCGCGTCGTCGACGGAACGGATCCGGCCGCGGGCCACGGTGGAGAGGACGATCCAGCCGTGCGCGAGCCCGTCGGCGGGGTGGTCGGCGGCGTAGCGGGCGGCGCCGGTGACCTTGTCGCGGCCTTCGACGCGGAGGTGGGAGGCGCCGACGGACGGGGTGGCGGGGGTGGTGGCCGCGGGGGCGGTCGTCGCGGTGGTCATCAGGCAGCGGCCTCCTCGGTGAGTGCGGTCAGGACGTCGACGACCAGGTCGCGCAGCAGCGGCAGTTTGTAGCCGTTGTGCGGCAGGGGCCGGGCGGCGGCCAGTTCCGCGTCGGCGGCGGCGGCGAAGGCGGCGGCGTCGGCGGGACCTCCGGTCAGGGCCTGTTCGGCGCGGCGGGCCCGCCACGGGTGGGAGGCGACCGCGCCGAAGGCGAGCCGCGCCTCGCGGACGACGCCGTCGCGGACGTCGAGCGCGGCGGCGAGCGAGCCGATCGCGAAGGCGTACGACGCGCGGTCGCGCACCTTGCGGTAGCGGGACGCGCCGGGCGGTGCCGGCGGCAGGACGACGCCGGTGACCAGCGCGCCGGGCGGCAGCGCGGTCTCCTGGTGCGGGGTGTCGCCGACCGGCCGGTAGAACGCGGTGAGGGGCAGCTCGCCGGGTCCGTCCGCCGTCTCGTAGGTGACGACCGCGTCGAGGGCGGCCAGGGCCACGGCCATGTCGGACGGGTGGACGGCGACGCAGTGCGCGGAGGCGCCGAGGACGGCGTGGTTGCGGTGCTCGCCGGCCACCGCGGCGCAACCGCTGCCGGGCGCACGCTTGTTGCAGGGCGCGGCCTCCGTCGCCCCGGCGGTGAAGTAGCCGCAGCGGGTGCGCTGGAGCAGGTTCCCGCCGACGGTGGCCATGTTGCGCAGCTGCCCGGAGGCGCCGGCGAGGACGGCCTGCGTCAGCATCGGGTAGCGGCGCCGCACTTCGGGGTGGGCGGCCAGGTCGCTGTTGGTGACCGTCGCGCCGACTCGCAGGCCGCCGTCGGCGGTGGTCTCGATCCGGTCGAGGGGCAGGTCGCGCAGGTCGACGAGGAGGGCGGGCCGCTCGGCGCCGGTCTTCATCAGGTCGACGAGGTTGGTGCCGCCGCCGAGCGGGCGGGCCTCGGGGTCGGCCGCGAGCAGGGCCACCGCGTCGGCCGTGGCGGCGGCGCGGTGGTAGCGGAACTCCCTCACGCCACCACCTCCGACTCCGCGCCCGCGGCCCGCGCGACGGCCCGGACGATCGTCGGGTACGCGCCGCAGCGGCACAGGTTGCCGCTCATCCGCTCCCGGATCTCGGCGTCGGTGAGGGCGGGCGGACCCGCCTCGGGGCGGACGTCGGCGGTGGCGGCACTGGGCCAGCCGGCCGCGTGCTCGTCGAGGACGGCGAGGGCCGAGCAGATCTGCCCGGGGGTGCAGTAGCCGCACTGGTAGCCGTCGAGTTCGAGGAACGCCTGCTGGACGGGGTGCAGCCGGTCGCCGTCGGCGACGCCCTCGATGGTGGTGATCGCCCGCCCTTCGGCGGCGACGGCGAGCTGTAAACAGGCCACGGCGCGCCGGCCGTCGAGCAGCACGGTGCAGGCGCCGCACTGCCCTTGGTCGCAGCCCTTCTTGGTGCCGGTCAGGGCGAGGCGCTCGCGCAGGGCGTCGAGGAGGGTGGTGCGGTGGTCGACGGTGAGGGTGTGCGGGGTTCCGTTGATGTGCAGGGTGATGACGCTGGACGTCGCTTCGGTCATGGGGCCCTTTTCGGCTCTCGGCAGGGGGTTTCCACGGGGGTTCGGCGGACGGGTGCGCGGCACGGGTGGCGCCGGAAGAGGCGGGCCGCGGGCCGTCGGCCGTTCCGACGGCCGTCTCGGCCGGTGGAGCTCGGCCACTAAAATGGGACTGTGCGGTGGGCAGTTGTCCGGAGGACGCGCGTAGCGGACAGCTGTCCGGATACTCGAACCTAGCGGACGGCCGCCGGACGGGCAAGAGTTGGGAATCGGAGCGGGTACGGAGAGAGGGCGAGGACACGCGTGCGGACGACGGTGCCAGAGCAGGACGGCGAACCCCCGCACCGGCGCGCGGACGCCCGGCGCAACCGCGAACGCATCCTGGCGGCGGCGCTGGAGGAGCTGACACACTCCCCCGCCGTCGCGCTCAGCGTGATCGCGAAGAAGGCCGGCGTCGGACAGGGGACCCTCTACCGGAACTTCCCCGACCGGGAGGCGCTCATCCTGGAGGTCTACCGCTTCGAGGTGCAGCAGGTGTACGAGGCCGCCCGCCGGCTGCTCGCGACCCGGCCGCCCGAGCGGGCCCTGCGCGAGTGGCTGGACCGGCTGGCCCGCTACGCGGCGGCCAAGGCGGGCCTGGCCGACGCGATGCGCGAGGCCACCCGCGCCCCCGCCACCCCGGCCCGCTGGGGCCACGCGCCCATCACGGACGCCATCGAACTCCTCCTGGAGGCCAACGAGAAGGCCGGCGCCATCCGCCCCGGCGTGACGCCCGACGACTTCCTCCTCGCCATCGCCGGCCTCTGGCACATCGGCGCCCGCCCCGACGCCGAGGAGCGCGTCGGGCGCCTCTTCGACCTGGTCACGGACGGGCTGCGGGCGGGCGCCCCCGGGCGTCGCGGCGGGACGGGCTGACGGCCCGGCGGTTCACCCCGCCGCAGCGACGGAGGTCTTCCTGCGGGCGCGGTACGCCGCGGCCTTGATCTTGTTGCCGCAGGACTCCATGCCGCACCACTGGCGGCGCATGCCGCGCGAGCGGTCGACGTAGACGCGGGTGCACTCGGGGTTGCCGCACTCCTTGAGCAGGGGCACGTCCGGGCCGCTCAGCAGCTCCACCGCGTGCCGGGCGACGGCCGCCAGCGCTTCGCGCTGCGTCGCCGAGGTCCAGCGCCCGGAGCGGGTCAGCCGGGGCGCGGCGGGCGCCTTCGCCGCCGCGTCGTTGACCGCGGCCAGCGCCTCGTCGGCGAAGTCCGCGCCGCGGCGCCGGTCGGTGACCAGCCGGTAGACGGCCTCGCGCACGGCCGCCGCCCGCTCGACGTCGGCCCGCCGGGCGGGCGAGACGGCGTCGACGAGGCCGGACTCCACGTACCACGCGTCCAGCCGGTCCGGCGTCGCGAACATCTCGAACCGCAGCGTGCGGCGCGCCCGGAGCGTGGCCGCGAAGTCCAGGGCCGGGTGGCCGCACACGAAGACGTGGTCCGGATTCACGTCACCATCCTGGCGGGTGATCCCGGCACCCGCAAGGACGGTCGTCGCGGTCGGAGCCGCTCAGGCGTCCGGCGCCCCCGTCTCCGTCAGCCTCCCGTCCGCGACCCGCAGCCACCGGTCGACGCCGATCCGCCCGAGGAACCGCTCGTCATGGCTGACCACCACGAACGCGCCGCGGTAGCAGGCCAGGGCACTCTCCAGCTGCCCGACGCCGACCAGGTCCAGATTGTTCGTCGGCTCGTCCAACAGCAGGAGCTGCGGCGCCGGTTCGGCGCACAGGACGCAGGCGAGCGTGGCGCGCAGCAGTTCGCCGCCGGAGAGGACGCGGACGGGCAGGTGGGCCCGGGGGCCGCGGAACAGGAACCGCGCGAGCAGGTTCATCCGTTCCGCCTCCGGCCGGTGCGGGGCGGCGGCCGCGAAGTTCTCGGCCACCGTACGGCCCGGGTCGAGCAGGTCGAGGCGCTGCGACAGGGAGGCGATCCGCCCGTCGGCCCGCCGGACGGTGCCGCCGTCCGGGGCGAGTCCGCCCGCGATCAGCCGCAGCAGCGTGGTCTTGCCCGCGCCGTTGGGCCCGGTGAGCGCGATGCGCTCGGGCCCGCGGACCGTGAGGTCGACGCCGTCCCCCGTGAACAGCTCGCGCTCGCCGCGGCGGACCCGCAGCCCCTCGCCCAGGACGAGGGTGCGGCCGGCGGGGACGTCGGTGTCGGGCAGCTCCAGGACGAGCCGCTGCTCGTCCCGCAGGGCGCGGCCCGCCTCGTCCAGCCGGGCCTGTGCCTCGTGGACGCGCGTGGCGTGCGTCTGGCCGGCCCGGCCGGCGGACTCCTGGGCGCCGCGCTTCATGTTCCCGGCGAAGATGCGCGGCAGGCCGGCGTTCTTGAGGTTGCGGGCGGCGTTGCTCGCCCGCTTCTCGGCCCGTTCCCGGGCCTGCTGCATCTCGCGCTTCTCCCGCTTCAGCTCCTGCTCGGCGTTGCGGACGTTCTTCTCCGCGACCTCCCGCTCGTTCCGGACGGCCTCCTCGTACCGGCTGAAGTTGCCGCCGTAGGTCCGCAGTTCGCCGCGGTCGAGTTCGGCGATGCGCTCCATGCGGTCGAGCAGGGCGCGGTCGTGGCTGACGAGCAGCAGGGTGCCGTTCCAGTCCGCGAGGACGTCGTAGAGCTTGTGGCGCGCTTCGAGGTCGAGGTTGTTGGTCGGTTCGTCCAGCAGCAGCACGTCGGGACGCTTGAGCAGCTGCGCCGCCAGGCCGAGGCTGACGATCTGGCCGCCGCTGAGCGTGCCCAGGGTGCGGTCGAGGGCGAGCCCGCCGAGGCCGAGCCGGTCGAGCTGGGCGCGGGTGCGCTCCTCGACGTCCCAGTCGTCGCCGATGGTCGTGAAGTGCTCTTCGCCCACGTCGCCGGACTCGACGGCGTCGATGGCGCGGATCACCGCGTCGATGCCGAGGATCTCGGCGACCGTCGGCTCCCCGGTGAGGGGCAGGGTCTGCGGGAGGTACCCGATCGCGCCCTGGACGGTCAAGGAGCCGCCGGTGGGCCGGAGTTCACCGGCGATCAGCTTGAGCAGGGTGCTCTTGCCGGAGCCGTTGGGCGCGACGAGCCCCGTGCGGCCCGCGCCGACGGTGAAGGACAGGTCCTGGAACACCGGGGTCTCGTCGGGCCAGGAGAAGGACAGCCGGGAGCAGATGACGGAAGCGTCGGACATGGAGACGACCTCGTGTGGAGCAGAGGGCAGAGCTCTCCCCCGGGAAACCGCGGTACGGAAGCCGTGGCGTGGAGAGCACTGCGCCTGGAACAGGAAAAGGGGACGGCGAGACGGACCACCGCGGCGGCGTCGCCCAAGGCGCGCCCGCCGGTGGCCGGTCGGGTCCGGGTATCACCCGGAGATGTCGTCGTCCACCACCATGTCCGGTCTCCTCTACGCAAGATCACTGACGGCGCCCACCCTACAAGCTGTCCCGCAACTGTCAATGTAGCGGTGTCGATCGACGGCACGGCCCCCCGGCCGCGGCGTTTGTCGTGCCATACGGGCATGGCGCTGCCGGCGAGAGTTTCAGAGGGCGTTGAGGTTCACCGCGGAGGCGATGGCGTGGGACCCGGCTTCGTTGGGGTGCAGGCCGTCTTGGAAAACGTAGCCGGGGCGCGGCAGGGTGGGGTCGGCGGGGTGGGCGAGGGCACGGTCGATGTCGAGGACGGAGTCGTACGCGCCGCTGGTGCGAATCCAGTGGTTGACCGCGGCCCGGACCTTCTCGCCCCGCTCGCTGTAGACGGGGAAAAGGGCGCCCTTCATGGGCAGGATGGTCGCGCCGACGGCCTTGACACCGCGGGCGTGGGAAGCGCGGATCAGCTCTTTATGGGCCTTGATGATCTGGTCCGCGGTCACGTGGGGTGCGGGGTCCATGCAGGGGTCGCCCATCTCGGGGGCGCCGATGTCGTTGCCGCCCAGATGAATGATCACCGCGCGCACGCCAGGGCGGTCGAGTACGTCGCGCCGGAAGCGGTCGGTGGCCTTGTCCCCGTAGCAGGGGGAGCCGTTGAGGATCCGGTTTCCGGCGATGCCGGCGTTGACCACGTCCAGCGGGCGGTGGGCGGCAGCGAGGCGTTCGGCGAGCTTGTCCGTGAAGCGGTTGTCAGCGCCGGGCGTGGCTCCTGTCCCGTCCATGAGTGAGTCCCCGAAGGCGACCACGGTGCCGCGCTGCGGGGAGGCTCCGCCGGACACTTCCACACCGCTGAGGAAGTACCAGGCGTTCGTGGACGTCTTGAAGGCGTCGCCGCCGGAGTCGGCCAGATGGCGTCCGGAGGCGCGGTACGAGGTGGCAGTGGTGTACCGGTGGAAAGTGGCTGGACCGGTACGGTCGGCGACGTACAGGGTGACGGTCAGCTTCTCCAGCGGGGAGGTGCTCAGGGCCTCGGCATCGCTCACGATGTCACGGCCCGGGGCGATGGTGGTGCCCTGAGCCCCGCCGAACGTCAGCTCGCGTGCTGTGCCTGGCCAGACCCGGGCGTCGCCGGCGGACCGGCCGACGGTCGCGGCGGTGATCCGCAGCGGAGAGGTGCCGTACGAGTTGGACAGCCTGATCCTCAGCGTGGAGCCGCCGGTCGTCACGCGGACCACTTGACGTACGGACTGGTCGGCGAACCCCTGCCGCGACCAGTTGGGCCCCCAGTCTTCGCTGCCCTCGACGGGCCGCTGCATGGCTGTGCCCCATGCCCCGGTCCACACCGGACCTTCGGGGGCGCGCGACTGCTGCCGCGCGTCCTCGTGTGCCACGGCTGCCGCCGAGACAACGAGCGCGGTGAGCACCGCCGTGCCGGCGGCGAGCATGCCTCGTCGTCCCTTCTTCCACAGCCGCGGCTTCGCTGAATGCATCAGGATCTCCTCGGTAAAAAAAGAGTGATGAGGAGATCTCAGCGTCCTTCGAGCCGGAGATCAGCGGGGCTGGCCCCCGAATCCGCCTTCGGGTTAACCCCACATGGGGCCGAGGCCGGGCCCGCGCGCGTTCCGCCAGGTGACGAGCGATGAGCCGGAACGGTGGAGGCGCTCAGTCACCTGCTGGAGCCGAGCAGCCCAGTGCGGTGATCGACGCGGCTGGTTTCGTCACGGCGTCGGAGTCGTCCCGGATATTTCCGTTCACCGGGCTCAGCCCGCGCTGCTTCCGGGTACGGCCACCCGAAGCGGTTTTCGTCCGGCTCAGAGCGCCAGGTCCCACGCCAGGCAGGCGAGGTGGGTGCGCACCTCGGGGCCGCCGGGGCCGTACTCCGGAGGCTCCGGCGAGGCCGCCTTCTCCTCCACCAAGTCCTCGTAGGCGATCCGCTCGGGCAGCGCACCGAACCGCGCGTGGCGCGCCGCCGCCTCGTCGTCCCTCATGTCCCCGCTCCTTCCGCTTAGCTGACTGACAGTCAGAGTCGGTCCGCGTCGACGACGGCCCGGGCGAACGCCTCGGGCGCCTCCTGGGGCAGGTTGTGCCCGACGCCCTTCAGGGTCCGGTGGTCGTACGGACCGGTGAACCGGTCCCGGTAGGCGGGGCCGGCACCGGCCCAGAGGCCGCGCGCCTTCCCGAACGTGCGCCGATTGATCACGCCAAGCCCTCCGTGCGTGCGAAGTGCCTGCGCCCGCCGGGGGCGTGCCGACGACTATGGCACGCCGCGCGTCACCGGTCAAACAGGTGACGTCCGGCAACTCACCGCAGACTGGCGCTGTTTGGTCGGGGGTGCGGGGGCGGAGCTCCCGCAAGAAACGGTGAAAGGGCGGGACAGGGGCCACTCCCCCTCACCCCCCACGCAGGACCACATCCGCCCGCGCCCGCAACCCGCCCACCGCGAGCCGGTGCTCCTCGACCGCCTGCCACCCGCGGTCCGGGAGCGGGCCCCCTACTCCGACACCTCCCGCACCTCCCCCGACCCCAGCGCGACCACCGCCCGCACCCGCATCGGTTCCTCCCCGCGCCGGGACAGCAGCGCGATCTCCTCCACCTCGGCCGACAGCGCCCCGAGCCGGGCCGCGCACGCGGCGGCCAGGGTGCGCGGCTCGGTGGTGCGGCCGAGGGAGAGGTGCGGGACGAAACGGTCGCCGCGGCCGGGGCGGAGGGGGACGCGGGACGTCAGCTCGGCGTGCAGGAGCGCCCAGGGGGCCAGGCCGGCCGCCGCCGGGTCGAGCCACACCGTGGCGTACCGCCGGTGCCGGAAGTACCGGACGCCCGCCAGCCGCGCCGGGAAGGCCGGGCACTCGGCCGCCGCGGCGGAGAGCAGCGGCAGGGCGCGCCCGAACACCTCCTCGGGGACGAAGCCGAACAGCAGGTTCACGTGCGGCGGCCACCGCCGCACCTGCGGGTCGTGCTCCCGGCGGATGTCCTGGATCGCCGGCCAGAGCGCGCGCGGCGGCAGCCACGCCACGGCCGTCCGGGCCGTCGGTGCCGTCTCCGCTAGCGGATCGCCGTCCACGTACCCATGATCCCGGCCGCATCCGGATCGCACGAGTCGGACAGCCGTCGTCCCGCGAGACCCGGCCGCCCCACGTGTCCCACCTCACCATCCGAATCGCGAACTCCCCTCCTCCGGAAGCCCCGCACCCTCTACGCTGGCCGGAGCAGCCGGTTCGCCCCGCCCGCCAGACGGGAGCGTCGCAAGAGGGAACCCGGTGGGAATCCGGGACTGCCCCGCAGCGGTGAGCGGGAACGACCGCCGTCATACGCACTGGGCCCGACGTACGGGGCCTGGGAAGCGACGGCCAGTAGGTGCCTCGTACGTCACGAGGCGCGCCCGCGAGTCCGAAGACCTGCCGACTGCCCGTGTGCGGACCGTTCCGTACGCGGACATCCCGGTGACCTCGAGGGCGGGTCGGCGTACACACCAGACGGCACGACCGCGCCTTTGCCGCGCGGGGTCGCGGCCGTCCGGTCCGTCGCACCCTTCGCGCTCTCGTCCCGCACCGGGATCTCAGGGATCCATCTCGCGAAGGAGATCTCCGTGACAGCGAAGTCCGCAGCCGCGGCAGCACGGGCCACCGTGTACGGCTACCCCCGCCAGGGCCGGAACCGGGAACTGAAGAAGGCGGTCGAGGGCTACTGGAAGGGCCGCGTGACGGCCGACGCCCTCCGGGACACCGCCGCCGAGCTCCGGCGGGGCAACTGGCGGCAGCTCGCCGACGAAGGCGTCCACGAGGTGCCCACCGGCGACTTCTCGTACTACGACCACGTCCTCGACACCACCGTCATGGTCGGCGCGATCCCCGCCCGGCACCGGGCCGCCGTCGAGGCGGACGCCCTGGGCGGGTACTTCGCGATGGCGCGCGGCACGCAGGACGTGGCGCCGCTGGAGATGACCAAGTGGTTCGACACCAACTACCACTACCTGGTGCCGGAGCTGGGCCCGGACACCGTGTTCCGCGCCGATCCGGCCGAGCAGGTAGCGGAGTTGGGGGAGGCGCTCGCCCTCGGCCTGACGGCCCGTCCGGTCCTCGTCGGCCCGGTCACGTACCTGCTGCTCGCCAAGCCCGCCCCGGGCGTGGCCGCGGACTTCGACCCGCTCACCCTGCTGGACCGGCTGCTGCCGGTGTACGCCGAGGTCCTGGCCGCCCTGCGGGCGGCCGGCGCCGAGTGGGTGCAGCTGGACGAGCCGGCCCTGGTCCAGGACCGCACCCCGGCCGAGCTGAACGCCGCCGCCCGCGCCTACCGCGAGCTCGGCGGCCTGCCCGGGCCCGACCGGCCCAAGCTGCTCGTCGCCTCCTACTTCGACCGGCTCGGCGACGCGCTTCCCGTCCTGGCCAAGGCGCCGGTGGAGGGGCTCGCCCTGGACTTCACCGAGGCCGCCGCCGCCAACCTCGACGACCTCGCCGCCGTCGGCGGGCTGCCCGGCAAGCGGCTGGTCGCCGGGGTCGTCAACGGCCGCAACATCTGGGTGAACGACCTGGAGAAGTCCCTCGCCACCCTGGGCACGCTGCTCGGGCTGGCGGACCGGGTGGACGTGTCCGCCTCCTCGTCCCTCCTCCACGTCCCGCTCGACGCCGCCCTGGAGCGCGACATCGAGCCGCAGATCCTGCGCTGGCTGGCCTTCGCGCGGCAGAAGACGCGGGAGATCGCGATCCTGGCCAAGGGCCTCGGCCAGGGCACCGACACCATCGCCGCCGAACTGGCCGCCAACCGGGCCGACCTGGCCTCCCGCGCCGGTTCCCCGATCACCCGCGACCCGGCCGTACGGGCGCGCGCGGCGGCGGTGACGGAGGCCGACGCCCGCCGGTCCCAGCCGTACGCCGAGCGGGCCGGCGCGCAGCGGACCCGCCTCGGCCTGCCGCTGCTGCCGACCACGACCATCGGCTCCTTCCCGCAGACCGGCGAACTCCGCGCCGCCCGCGCCGACCTGCGCGCGGGCCGGATCGGCACGGCCGGCTACGAGGAGCGGATCGGGGCCGAGATCCGGGAGGTGATCTCCTTCCAGGAGAAGACCGGTCTCGACGTCCTCGTGCACGGCGAGCCCGAACGCAACGACATGGTCCAGTACTTCGCCGAGCGGCTCACCGGCTACCTCGCCACCCAGCACGGCTGGGTGCAGTCGTACGGCACCCGCTACGTCCGTCCGCCCGTCCTGGCCGGCGACATCTCCCGCCCGGAGCCGATGACCGTGCGCTGGACGACGTACGCGCAGTCGCTCACCGACCGTCCGGTCAAGGGCATGCTCACCGGCCCGGTCACCATGCTCGCCTGGTCGTTCGTGCGCGACGACCAGCCCCTCTCCGACACCGCACGGCAGGTCGCCCTCGCCCTGCGCGACGAGGTGGAGGACCTGGAGGCGTCCGGCACGTCGGTGATCCAGGTCGACGAGCCGGCGCTGCGCGAGACGCTGCCCCTGCGTGCCGCCGACCGACCCGCGTACCTGACCTGGGCGACGGAGTCCTTCCGCCTCACCACGAGCGGCGTCCGCCCGGACACCCAGATCCACACGCACATGTGCTACGCCGAGTTCGGGGACGTCGTCCAGGCCATCGACGACCTCGACGCCGACGTCATCAGCCTGGAGGCGGCCCGTTCGCACATGCAGGTCGCCCGCGAGCTGGCCGCGCACGGCTATCCGCGGGAGGCGGGTCCCGGCGTCTACGACATCCACTCGCCGCGCGTGCCGAGCGCGGAGGAGGCGGCGGAGCTGCTGCGCACCGGGCTGAAGGCGATCCCGGCCGAGCGGCTGTGGGTCAACCCGGACTGCGGGCTGAAGACCCGCGGCTGGCCGGAGACCCGGGCCTCGCTGGAGAACCTGGTGGCCGCCGCCCGGACCGTCCGCGGCGAACTGTCCGGCGGCTGAGAGGCGGACGGGCCCGCCGGCCCGCCTGGGCGGTCCGGCGGGCCCGTCCGGGCGGGTCAGCGGTGGCCGAAGCGCGGCGGCCGCTTCTCGACGAACGCCGTCATCCCCTCCTTCTGGTCCTCGGTCGCGAACACCGCGTGGAACAGCCGGCGTTCGAAGCGCACGCCCTCGGCGAGGGTGGTCTCGAAGGCGCGGTTGACGCTCTCCTTGGCCATCATCGCGACCGGCGCCGACATCCCCGCCACGGTCTCGGCCACGCTCAGCGCCTCGGCGAGCAGCTCGCCGGCCGGGACGACGCGGGAGACGAGCCCGGCCCGTTCGGCCTCGGCCGCGTCCATGGTGCGGCCGGTGAGGCACAGCTCCATGGCCTTGGCCTTGCCGACGGCCCGGGTCAGCCGCTGCGAGCCGCCGATGCCCGGGATGACCCCGAGCTTGATCTCCGGCTGGCCGAAGACCGCCGTGTCGGCGGCGAGCACGATGTCGCAGAGCATGGCGAGTTCGCAGCCGCCGCCGAGCGCGTAGCCGGAGACGGCGGCGACGGTGGGCGTGCGCAGCGCGCCGAGCCGGTCCCAGGCGGTGAACCAGTCGCCGAGGTACATGTCGGTGTAACTCCGCGGCCGCATCTCCTTGATGTCCGCCCCGGCGGCGAACGCCTTCTCCGACCCGGTGATGACGACACAGCCGACGTCCGGGTCCCGGTCGAGGGCGGCGGTGGCGTCCACGACCTCGTCCATCACCTGGAGGTTGAGGGCGTTGAGCGCCTTGGGGCGGTTGAGGGTGAGGAGAGCGGTGCGGCCCTTGCGTTCGACCAGGATGGTCTCGTAGGGCGGCGTGCCGTGCGGGTCCGTCACGCGTGCTCCCCTTCCGCCGGCTGCCCGGAGTTGTCCCGTATCACGCGGAAGATCCCGGAGAAGTCCTCCTCGGCCCCCCTGCCCTCGGCGAACGCGGTGTACAGCTCGGCCGCGCGCAGCCCGAGGGCGGCGTCCACGCCGCCGGCCCGGATGGCGTTCGCGGCGAGGCGGAGGTCCTTGGCCATCAGCGGGGCGGAGAAGCCGGGGCGGTAGTCGCGGTTGGCCGGGCTGGCCGGGACCGGGCCGGGCACCGGACAGTTGACGGTCAGGGCCCAGCACTGCCCGGAGGACGTGGACGCCACGTCGAACATGGCCTGCTGGGAGAGGCCGAGGCTCTCGCCGAGGACGAACGCCTCGCTGATGGCGATCATCGAGATGCCGAGGATCATGTTGTTGCAGATCTTGGCGGCCTGCCCGGCGCCCGCCGGCCCGCAGTGCACGGTCTTGCGGCCCATCCCGGCCAGCACCGGCTCGGCCTCCGCGAACTCCGCCGCGTCGCCGCCGGCCATGAACGTCAGGGTGGCGGCCTCGGCGCCGAACACGCCGCCCGAGACGGGGGCGTCCAGGGCCCGGTGCCCGGCCGCGCGCGCCGCCTCGTGGGCAGCGCGGGCGTCGGCGACGTCGATCGTCGAGCTGTCGACGAAGAGGGTGCCGGGCCGGGCGGCGGCCAGCAGCCCGCCGTCCGTGTAGAGGTCGAGGACGTGCCGTCCCGTCGGCAGCATGGTGAACACGAGGTCGGCGTCCGCGACGGCCTCGGCGGCGGACGCGGCGGGCCGGACGCCGGCCTTGGCGGCGGCCTCGACGGCCTCCGGGACCAGGTCGAAGCCGGTGACGCGGTGTCCCGCCTTCACCAGGTTGGCGGCCATCGGGCCGCCCATGTTGCCGAGGCCGACGAAGCCGACGGTCTTCACCGTCACGGGCGTCGTCTCGTTCGCTGGGGTCGCAGTCACCAGGGCACCTCCTGTAGTGGACCGTCACCGGGGGCCAGGGTGAGCTCCCGGTCGCCGAGCGGGGCGAAGAAGCGGTCGACGTCCTCGGCGGAGACGTCGGCGAGCGTGGCGGGCGTCCAGCGCGGGTTCCGGTCCTTGTCGACGACCTGGGCGCGGATGCCCTCCACCAGGTCCAGCGTGGTGAGCGCGGCGCAGGAGACGCGGTACTCCTGCTCCAGCACCCGTTCCAGCCGGCCCAGCGCGGGGGCGCGCCGCAGCGCGGCGAGGGTGACCTTGAGTGCGGTGGGCGACTTGCCGAGGATCGCCTCGGCGGCCTCCTTGGCGGCCGGGTGTCCACTGCCCTGGAGCCGGTCGACGATCTCCTCGACGGTGTCGGCCGCGTAGCAGGTGTCGATCCACTCCCGGTGCGCCGCCAGCACGCCCTCCGGCGGCGACGTGACGAACCCGGGCAGGACCTCGTGGACGGGCCGGTGGGCGAGGGCGGCGGTGAGGGCGGGCAGGTGTGCGGCGGGGACGCAGAGGTCGGCGAGGCCGCAGAGCAGCGCGTCGGCGGCGCCCACTGCGCCGGCGGTCAGCGCGAGGTGGGTGCCGAGTCCGCCGGGGGCGAGGGAGAGCAGGTAGGTGCCGCCGACGTCGGGGACGAAGCCGATGCCGGTCTCGGGCATGGCCAGGCGGGAGCGTTCGGTGACGATCCGGACGCTGCCGTGGGCGGAGACGCCGATGCCGCCGCCCATGACGATGCCGTCCATGACGGCGACGTACGGCTTGGGGTAGCGGGCGATGCGGGCGTTGAGCCGGTATTCGGCGCGCCAGAACGCCGCCGAGGCGTCGCCGCCCGCGCGGGCGTCGTCGTGGATGGCGCGGATGTCGCCGCCCGCGCAGAGGCCGCGGTCGCCGGCGCCGGTGAGGACGACGGTCCGTACGGCCGGGTCGCGTTCCCAGGTGTCGAGGGCCTCGGCGATCCGGTCGACCATGGGGTGGGTGAGGGCGTTGAGTGCCTTGGGGCGGTTGAGGGTGATGTACGCCGCGTGCCCCTCGGTGCGGAGGAGGACGGAGTCGTCGGCCCTCGTCGCGCCGGCGCTCGTCGCGTCGGTCATGACCGGACCCCCGCCGTGAGGCCGCGGGCGACGATGAGGCTCATGATCTCGTTGGTCCCTTCCAGGATGCGGTGCACGCGGAGGTCGCGGACTATTTTCTCGATGCCGTACTCGCTGAGATAGCCGTAGCCACCGTGGAGTTGGAGAGCGCGGTCGGCGACGGAGTAGCCGGTGTCGGTGGCGAACCGCTTTGCCATGGCGCAGAGTTCGGCCGCCTTGGGGTCGCCGCGGTCCAGGGCCTCGGCGGCCTGCCGGACGAGGGCGCGGGCCGCGGCCAGTTCGGTGGCCATGTCGGCGAGGCGGAACTGGAGGGCCTGCGCCTCCAGCAGCGGGGCGCCGAACGCCTCCCGGTCGGCCAGGTACTCCAGGCTGCGGTGCAGGGCGCTGCGCGCGCCGCCGAGGGAGCAGGCGGCGATGCCGAGGCGGCCGCCGTTGAGGCCGTTCATGGCGATGCGGAAGCCGTCGCCCTCGGCGCCGAGCAGCCGGTCGGCGGGGATCCGGACGCCGTCCAGGACCACCTGGCGGGTGGGCTGGGCGTTCCAGCCCATCTTCCGTTCGTCGGGGCCGAAGGACAGGCCGGGGTCGTCGCGTTCGACGACGAACGCCGAGACGCCGCGGGGTCCTTCGGCGCCGGTGCGGGCCATCACCACGTACACCTCGGAGGCGCCGGCGCCGGAGATGAACTGCTTGACGCCGGTGAGGACGTAGTGGTCGCCGTCGCGGACGGCGCGGGTGCTCAGCGCGGCGGCGTCGGAGCCGGCGCCCGGCTCGGTGAGGCAGTAGCTGCCGGGCCGGTCCAAGGAGCAGAGGGCGGGCAGCCAGCGGGCGCGCTGGGCGGCGTCGCCGTAGCGGTCGATCATCCAGGCGACCATGTTGTGGATGGACAGGTACCCGGCGATGGACGGGCAGCCGGTGGCCAGGACCTCGAAGACCAGGACGCCGTCGGCGCGGGTGAGGCCGGAGCCGCCCGCGTCCTCGGACACGTAGACGCCGCCGAGGCCGAGGGCGGCGGCCTTGCGGAGGACGTCGAGGGGGAAGTGCTTGTCCCGGTCCCAGGCGACGGCGTGCGGGGCGAGGTGCTCCTGCGCGAAGTCCAGCGTGGTCTCGACCAGGGCGAGCTGGTCGTCGGTGAGGAGGGTGGTCATCGCGCTCACGCCATCGTGGGGAGGGTGAAGCTCGCGCCCTCCTTGACCCCGGAGGGCCAGCGCGAGGTGACGGTCTTGGTGCGGGTGTAGAAGCGGATGGCGTCCGGGCCGTGCTGGTTGAGGTCGCCGAAGCCGGACCGCTTCCAGCCGCCGAAGGTGTGGTAGGCGACCGGGACGGGGATCGGGACGTTGACGCCGACCATGCCGGTCTCGACGCGGCGGGTGAAGTCGCGGGCGGTGTCGCCGTCGCGGGTGAAGAGGGCGACACCGTTGCCGTACGGGTGCTCGCCGGGCAGCCGCAGCGCCTCCTCGTAGTCGGCGGCGCGGACGACGGAGAGGACCGGGCCGAAGATCTCCTCCTGGTATATCCGCATGTCGGGGGTGACCCGGTCGAAGAGGGAGGCCCCGGCGAAGAAGCCGTTCTCGTGTCCGGGAAGGCGGAATCCCCGCCCGTCCACGACGAGTTCGGCTCCCTCTTCGACGCCCAGGTCGACGTAGCGGCGGACACGGTCGACGGCGTCCCGTCCGACCAGCGGGCCGAAGTCGGCCCCGGGGTCGTCCGAGCGACCGATCCGGAGCCCGGCGATCCGCTCGGTCAGCCGGGCGACGAGGGCGTCGGCGGTCTCCGTACCGACGGGCACGGCCACGGACACGGCCATGCACCGCTCCCCCGCCGAGCCGTAGCCGGCGCCGACGAGGGCGTCGGCGGCCTGGTCGAGGTCGGCGTCCGGCATCACGATCAGGTGGTTCTTGGCGCCGCCGAAGCACTGGGCGCGCTTGCCGTGCACGGCGGCGGTGGCGTAGACGTGTGCGGCGACGGGCGTCGAGCCGACGAAGCCGAGCGCCTTGACGCGGGGGTCCGCCAGCAGCGTGTCGACGGCCTCCTTGCCGCCGTTGACGACGTTCAGCACGCCCGGCGGCAGTCCGGCCTCCAGGAACAGTTCGGCGAGCCGGAGCGGTACGGACGGGTCGCGCTCGGACGGTTTGAGGATGAAGGAGTTGCCGCAGGCGAGGGCGGGTGCGGCCTTCCACAGCGGGATCATCGCGGGGAAGTTGAACGGTGTGATGCCCGCGGTCACGCCGAGGGGCTGCCGCAGCGAGTGGACGTCGATGCCGGTGCCGGCGTTGTCGGTGAACTCGCCCTTGATCAGGTGCGGCACGCCGGCGGCGAACTCGACGACCTCAAGACCCCGTTGGATGTCGCCGTGCGCGTCGGCGACGGTCTTGCCGTGCTCGCCCGACAGCAGCCGGGCCAGCGCGTCCTTTTCCTTCTCTACGAGGTCGAGGAACCGCAGCAGGACGCGGGCGCGGCGCTGCGGGTTCCACTCCCCCCACGCGTGCTGGGCCTCGGCGGCGTCGGCGATGGCGCTCTCGGTCTCGGCGCGGCTCGCGAGGGGCACGCGGGCCTGGATCTCACCGGTGTTGGGGTCGTACACGTCGCCGTAGGCGCCCGAGGTTCCGGGGGTGTGCTTGCCGGCGACGAAATGGGTCAGTTCGCGGACCATGGAAGCCTGCTCTCGTCAGGTCTCGACAGGTGGGATCCGGGGATGGCACGGCGGAGGCGCGGGCCGCTGCGGGGCCCGCACACGAAGCCGTGGGACGCGAAGGGGTGACGGGCCGTCAGGCGGCGGGCGGTACCGCTCGCCGCGCCGGATCACCTGGGTCGTGGAAACGGACCGGTGCCATGCGTGTCTGCTCCATCCTCGTGGACAACACGGAACGACCGCGCGGCCGGTATCCTGACTCCCGGATCACCACGCGCTTTCCGCCTTCCCGACGTCGCGTCGCCGCGCCGTCAGTGACGTCCTTCCTGTCGGCGACCGCCGTGTACGGACGGCCTGTCGCCGGTGAAAACGCGCTCCCCGGTCACAGTGGCGGGACCGTGCCGGATTCACACCGGCTTCCCTGCACCGCGGGCTTGTTGGCCTGACCATATAGTTGGACGTCCTAGTAAGTCCAGGGTCAACGGGCCGCCGCGGACCCGGAGGTGGGGTCACGCGGGCTCGCCCGGACGCGGACGCGCCGGGCGAGAGCGGGTCGCCGCCGAGGCGGACTACTCGGCGTAGGGCTGGTCGGTTCCGGTGGCGCTGTAGCCGAGGCTCCAGACGTAGCCGTCCGGGTCGGCGAAGGTGCCGCCGTACCCGCCCCACGGCAGGGCGCCGGCGGGCTTGAGGATCGTGGCACCGGCCGCACGGGCCTCCTCCATGACCTCGCCGACCCGTGCCTCGCTCCGGACGACGTAGGTCAGGACCAGCCCGCTGAAGCCCCTGCCCTCCGCGTCCGTGCCCACCAGGTCGGCCAGCCCCTCGCGGCCGTAGAAGCCGACCGGCGAGGCGCCGTCCGACGCGAAGAACACCGAGACGCCGTAGTCGTTCCGGATCTTCCAGCCGAGTCCCTCGGTGTAGAACCGCTTGGCCCGGTCCATGTCCCGGACGCCGAGGAGGATCGAGCTGACGTGCGCTTTCATGACGTACTCCTTGTGCCGCGGAGGTCTGTGTGCCGGATGCCGGGCCGGGCCCGGCTGCCGATGACCTTCACGCTAGGGGCCGCGGGGCGGCCGGGGCTTCTCGATTCCTGACCGGTCGCGAGACGTGCTTCGCCACGCACGCCGGCATCCCCTCGACGTCGATCGCCGGGCCCGCCGGACCCGTCGTATCCACCGCGCCCGCCGCGCCCGCCGCCTGGCGCCGGAAGGCCCCGGGCGGCATGCCGACCAGCTCGGTGAAGCGGGTGGTGAACGTCCCCAGCGACGCGCAGCCGACCGTGAAGCAGACCTCGGTGACGCTGAGGTCGCCCCGCCTCAGCAGGGCCGTCGCCCGCTCGATGCGACGCGTCATCAGGTACGAGTACGGCGACTCACCGTAGGCGGCCCGGAACTGCCGGCTCAGGTGCCCGGCGGACATGTTCACGGCACGCGCGAGCGCCTCCACGTTCAGCGGCTGCGCGTAGTCCCGGTCGATCCGGTCGCGGACGCGGCGCAGCCGGGCGAGATCGGCCAGGCGCTGCGCCTCGACGCGCGCACGCCGCCATTCGGACTGACACACGGGAACCCTTCCCCTCCGGAGCTCAGCGCAGTTCCTGGATGCGGACCAGGTTGCCCGCGGGGTCGCGGAACGCGCAGTCGCGGACGCCGTACGGCTGCTCGGTCGGCTCCTGGACGACCTCGGTGTCACCGGCCTGCACCTTCTCGAACGTGGCGTCGAGGTCCGGGGTGGCCAGCAGGATCCAGCCGTACGTGCCCTTGGCCATCATCTCGGTGATCGTGCGGCGCTCGTCCTCGGTGATGCCGGGGTCGGCGGCGGGCGGCGCCAGCAGGATCGACGTGCCCGGCTGACCGGCCGGGCCGACCGTGATCCAGCGCATCCTGCCCTGCCCGACATCGCTGCGGACCTCGAAGCCGAGCACGTCGCGGTAGAAGGCGAGCGACGCGTCCGGGTCGTCGTGCGGGAGAGCGGTGGTGTGAATGGTGATGTCCATGGTGAGCAGGCTAGAGGCGGCTCCGCACACCGCGCTTCTCGATTCCTGACCGATCCGGATATGCCAGGACGTCGACGGCTCAACGTCGGCCGCGCCACGGCTGCCACCTCATGACGCCAAGCTGAGCCACCACACCCTTGCGATGGCACCACTATGATGCCATCATCACGACGTGGACAGCGCGCGCGGAATCCGCCGCATCCACCCTTCCACTGACGCGCATTCTTCGACCAGCCGGCACCCGCCACACATACGTACGCCGACGCGACAGCACCGATGACACACCTTTGGCGCCAATGACGCCATCGACGAGCGACTTCCCACGGAGGACACCGTGCACCACGAACCGTCGCCCCACGCCCCGGCCGACGAGCCCGTCACGCTCCCCACCCAGCGCGCCGCCGGCTGCCCGTTCGACCCGCCCGCCGGGCTGGCGGAGCTCCGCGAGGAGCGGCCGCTGGCCCGGATGAGGTATCCCGACGGGCACCTCGGCTGGCTGGCCACCGGCTACTCCGCGGTCCGCTCGGTCCTCGCGGACCCGCGCTTCAGCTCGCGGTACGAGCTGCTGCACCTGCCCTTCCCCGGCGGCCCCGAGGGCCCGCCGCCGCCCGCCGTGGTCGGCGACATGACCGGGATGGACGCACCCGAGCACACCCGCCTGAGGCGGCTCCTGGCGGGCAAGTTCACCGTCCGCCGCATGCGGCGGCTCACCGAACGGGTCGAGGAGATCACCGCCGAGCACCTGGACGCGATGGAGCGCCGCGGCCCGGGCGTCGACCTGGTCGAGGCGTTCGCCCGCCCTCTCCCCGCGCTGGTCATCTGCGAGCTGCTGGGTGTCCCCTACGCCGACCGGGAGCGCTTCCAGGGGCACGCCCACGCGCTCATGTCCAGGGAGTCGACGCCCGAGGAGGTGATGGCCGCGTACGCCGGACTCCAGGAGTACATGGCCGAACTGGTCGCCGCCCAGCGCGCCGCGCCCTCCGACGACCTGCTCGGCGACCTGGCCCGGGACTCGGACCTCAGTGACGACGAGCTGGCCGGCCTCGGGGGCTTCCTGCTCGCCGCCGGGCTCGACACCACCGCCAACATGCTCGCCCACGGTACGTTCGCCCTGCTCACCACCCCGGGCCGGGCCGACGCCCTGCGCGCGGACCCGGAACTCGCCCCGCGGGCCGTCGAAGAGCTGATGCGCTACCTGACGATCGCCCACACGACCGTGCGGTCCGCGCTGGAGGACGTCGAGCTGGAGGGCAGGACCATCAGGGCGGGCGACAGCGTCACCCTCTCCCTGGAGGCCGCCAACCGGGACCCGGGCCGGTTCCCCGACCCCGACGTCCTCGACCCGCACCGCACGGCCACCGGGCACCTGGGCTTCGGCCACGGCATCCACCAGTGCCTGGGCCAGCAACTGGCCCGCGTGGAACTGACGGTGGCCCTGCCCGCACTGCTCGGCCGGTTCCCCACGCTGCGCCTGGCCGTACCGGCCGAGGACATACCCCTGCGGACGCACATGAACATCTACGGCGTCCACCGGCTGCCGGTCACCTGGGACGAGGTCTGACCTCGTGGACATCCGAGTCGACCGCACCCGCTGCCTCGGCGCCGGCATGTGCGCCCTGACGGCCCCTCAGGTCTTCGACCAGGACGAGGACGACGGCCTCGTCCTCCTCCTGGACGCCCACCCGCCCCAGGACCGGCACACGGCGGTCCGCACCGCCGCCGGCATCTGCCCGGCCTCCGCCATCACCCTCACGGAGCCGGGTTCCCCGCCCCACCCGTGACGGCCGCGCGGCGCTCGCCGCCGTTGTGCTCCTGCCAGAGGCGGTAGACCTCGACGGCGGCGTCCCGGGGCTCGTGGCGCATGGGCAGCCGGCGCTCGTCCCACGGCTTGGCGAACTCCTCGTAGAAGCTGCCCAGTTCGAAGTACTTGCGGTCGTCGACGTAGTGCGGCTCGTAGGCGTCGCGGGTGGTGAGGAAGACGACCTCGTCCGGGGAGCAGTAGTACAGCGAGCCCAGGCACATCGGGCACGGGTGGGCCAGGACGTAGATGGTGGTGCCGGTGAGGTGCTCGGTGCCGAGCTTCGTGCAGGCCGCGCGGATGGCGAGGATCTCCGCGTGGGCGGTGGGGTCGCCGGTCTGGGCGACCCTGTTCGGGCTCTCGGCGAGGATCTCGCCGTCCTTGACGATGACGGTCGCGAACGGGCGGCCGCCCTCGGCGACGTTCCGGCGGGCGAGGTCGATGGTGCGCTGGATGAAGTCCATGGGGGTGGCCGGGGCCTTTCGGGGGTCGGGGGGGGGTGGACGGAGGGGGGCGGGGCCGGTGTGGCCCCGCCCCCTCGCGGGTCAGAAGGGCTTGGTCGGCAGGTACTTGCCGTCCAGGGTGATGACGGCCCGCTCGCCGCCGTCGGGGTCGGCGACCTTCCGCACGTCCAGCTTGAAGTTGATCGCGGAGATGATGCCGTCGCCGAACTGCTCGTGGACCAGGGCCTTGAGAGTGGTGCCGTAGACCTGGAGCATCTCGTGGAAGCGGTAGATCGTCGGGTCGGTGGGGATGCCGCCGGGGATCGAGCCGCGGGTCGGGATGGTCTGCAGCAGCAGCGCCGCGTCGTCGTCCAGGCCCAGCAGCTCGGCGACGGCCTCGGCGGACTCCCGCGGCAGCGGGTGCTGGCCGAGGACGGCGGCGGTGGTGAAGGCGACCGACAGGCCGGAGGCGTCGGCCACCTGCTGCCAGGAGAGGTCCTTGCGGATCTTGGCGTCCACGGCCTGGGCGGCCAGGGCCTCGCGTGCGGTGGGGTCGAACTGGGCGTGCACCATGAGAGGGCTCCTTGTGTAGGGGGGAAGAAAGGGGTCAGGAAGCGAGGGCGGTGCCCGCGCCGGTGGCGTCGAGCTCCTCGACGCGCCCGGAGGCGATGTCGAAGACCCAGCCGCGCAGGGTCACCGTCCGCTCGGCCAGCGCCCGGGCCACGGAGGGGTGGGTGGCCAGGTTCACGAGCTGCGCGGACACGTTCCGGCGGACCAGGGCGGCCACCGCGTCCGGGCCGGCCGCCGGGCCTGCGGCGCGGGCCACGGCGGCGTCCGCGTGCCGCAGCCAGCCGGCGACCACCGGCGCGCCGCCGAGGTCGTGGCCTTCGGCCAGGGCGGTCATCGCGCCGCAGGCGGAGTGCCCGCACACCACGATCTCGGTCACGCCCAGCACGGCGACGGCGTACTCGATGCTCGCCGCCACCCCGTCGGCGCCGGGCGTGTAGGCGGGGACGAGGTTTCCGGCGGTGCGGACGACGAAGAGCTCGCCCGGCTCGCCCTGGGTGATCAGCTCGGGTACGACGCGGGCGTCCGAGCAGCCGATGAACAGCGTGTGCGGCGCGTGATGCGTGGCCAGGCGGGTGAAGAGGTCCGCCTTGGCCGGGAAGACGTCGCGCTGGAAGCGGGCGACGCCCTCGGCGAGGTCCTGCATGGGTCACTCCTTCGGTAGCCGCCGGGCCCTCGGGGACCGGCAAGAACCACCCTGCACGACCTGCACCTATAGCGTCCAAGAGTTGCTCGCCATGACTCCTATAGGCACCATCTATACTCCGCTCATGGCCGCCCTGGAACTGCGTCACCTGCGCTATCTGCTCGCCGTCGCCGAGCACGGCAACTTCACCCGTGCCGCCGAGGAGCTGCACATCTCCCAGCCCACCCTGTCCCAGCAGGTCAAACAGCTCGAACGCACCCTCGGCGTGCAGCTGCTGGACCGCACCGGGCGCGCGGTACGGCTCACCGACGCCGGCGCCGTCTACACCGACCACGCCCGGCGGGCCCTGCGCGACCTGGCCGCCGCCGAGCGCGCCGTCCACGACGTCCGGGACCTCTCCCGCGGCCACCTGCGGCTCGCGGTCACCCCCACGTTCACCGCCTACCTCGTGGGCCCGCTCACCGCCGAACTCCACGCCCGGCACCCCGGACTCACGCTGACGGTCCGGGAGATGACCCAGGACCGCGTCGAGGCCGCCCTCCTCGCCGACGACCTCGACGTCGGCATCGCCTTCGCCGGCCCCCACCTGCCCGGCATCGCCGCCACACCGCTGTTCACCGAGACCCTCACCCTGGTCAGGGCGGCCGGGCACACTCCCGCGCCGGCGGACCCGCTACCGCTCGGCGCCCTCCGGGACGAGCGACTGGCGCTGCTGAACACGGACTTCGCGACCCGGACCCACATCGACGCCTACTTCGCCGACCACCGCGTCACCCCGCGCGTCACCGTCGAGGCCGACTCCCTCCAGGCCCTCACCGAGATCGTCCGGCGCACCGACCTGGCCACCGTCCTGCCCGACGCCATCACCCACGACCACCCCCACCTCGTCCCCGTCCCGCTCACCCCGCCCCTCCCCACCCGCACCGTCACCCTCCTCCGCCGCGACGGCGCGTACCACAGCGCCGCCTGCCACGCCTTCGCCCGGCTCGCGCACGACCTCGTCCGGAGCCGCGGCTACGCCCCACCGCGGTGATCCGCGCCGAGCGCGCGCAGACGGGCGCCCTCGTGTCCAGAGTGTCCGGTTGGCCAATACAGCGGCGCGAACACGTCATGTCGCACAACCGTCCGATCTGCGTCCTCGCCGGCGGTGGCAGACTCGGTCCGCCGTCCCCGGCAGGAGCCGGCGGACGCCCATCCGGCGAAAGGAGGCCCTCTCGATGAAGAAGAGGGTCAGCGCACTCCTCGCGGTTGCCACGCTCGCCACCCTGACGCTCGCCGGCCAGGCCGGCGCGGCACCGGACACCCACACCGCGGCCGACGGCGCGAGAGCGACGACCACGGTGAGAATCAAGGCCACGCGGATCCTGGAGGCAACCGCCGTGCTGGAGCACGGCCAGTCGTGGAGCTCCGACACGGCCACGCTGGTCATGCAGACGGACGGCAACCTCGTCGTCTACGACGAGTTCGGCCGGGCCCGGTGGAACACCGGCACCGTCGGCCAGGGGTGGCGGGCGGTCTTCCAGACGGACGGCAACTTCGTCGTCTACACCCGCTCCGGCAAGGCGGTCTGGAACTCGAAGACCGCCGGGCACCCCGGCTCCCGGCTCGCCGTCCAGGACGACGGCAACGTCGTGATCTACGACGGCAGTCAGGCCATCTGGAACACCCGCACCGCGCATTGAGCGAGCCCGTCGGCGGGCGGACCGGTGGCCGGTCCGCCCGCCGACGGCGTGCCAAGCCCCCCTTGCCCTGCTGACCAGCTCTTTCACCCTGCGGGAACGGGTGAAAGTGGTTCTCCTCCGCCCAGGCGACCTGTACGATCACGGCACGCGCACACGCGCGTTCAGCCCCAACAGCACCAAGGTGTCGTGGTGTTGCGCGCGACTGCCGGGTGTTCGGATCACCGGCGCACCCGGTGGCCGGCCGTCCGAGGGAACGGCTCCCATGACGGGGCGCCTTGAAACATTGTCTCCACAGAGCGGAGAGAACGTGTTCATCGCCTTCGTCACGGTCACCATTCTCGGTGTGGTCTTCAACGGTGCCGCCGCCGTCACCTACCTGATCGGCCACGAATACCCCAAGACCCAGGCGGACATGAAGGGCATACCCCGGAAGTACGTGCCGGTCCTGGGCCTGTTGCTGGCGGCCGGCACCGTGGGGCTGGGGGCCGGGCTCGCCGTGCCGGTGCTGGGGTCGCTCGCCGCCTGCGGGCTCATCCTCTACTTCATCGGGGCGATCATCGCCCATGTGCGGGTGGGCTCCCGCGACATCGTGGGCGGCATCGTGTTCCTGGCCACCGCGGTGGCCGTCCTCGTCCTGGGGCTGGCCCACCACGGATTCGCGTGACACCCGAGCGGCCCGCGCCTCCCCGAGGGGGCGGCGCGGGCCGCTCGGTGCCGGGCCGGGCTACAGTCCGGCCGCCAGGCGGCGGGAGAGCTCCACCCGGCGGGTCTTCAGCGTGGCGGTACGCGGCAGTTCGGCCAGCGGGATCCGGACGGGATCGGCCAGCAGGGGGTACGCGGCCGTGGCGGCGCGCCAGCGGTCCGTGTCCAGCGGCTCGTCGCGGTGGGTGCACACGACCGGGACCGCCGTGCCCTCGGGCCCCGGGACGACGACGACCTCGGCCAGCTCCGCCAGCCGGTCCAGCAGGACGTCCTCGATCTCCAGGTTGCTGCTCACCCCCGGGATCGCGTCGAACTCGCGGTCCAGCAGGTGCAGGCAGCCGAACAGCGTCCGGTAGCCCACGTCCCCCGTACGCCACCAGCCGTCGTGCAACTGGGCGTCGTAGCGCTCCCGCTCGCCGTGGTACGTCTTCGCCAGCCCGTCCCAACGGACCTCGATGAGGCCGGGGTTCCGGCGCGAGGGCCGCCCGCCGTCGCGGCTCACCAGCCGGACCCGGGCGCTGCCCGGCAGCGGGTAGCCCACGCAGCGGCCGTCCATCCAGCGGGCCAGCGGGCGGTAGTACGGCCGGCCGGCCGCCGGGCCGACCTCGCTCTGCCCGTAGATCTGGAAGAACTGCGCGCGCCGGGCGGAGGCGCCCAGCAGCCGGCGGACCGTCCTGGGGTGGATCGCGTCGAAGGTGCTGCTGAAGTACTTCACCGACGCGAACGGGCGGCGCGCGTCGTCGGCCAACTCCTCCCAGGCGAGGAAGGAGTTGGGCAGCGCCTCGATCAGCCAGGGCCGGCGCTCGGCGAAGAAGGCGGCGACGGCGTCCGGCTCCCCGTCCTTCACCAGCAGCGCGGGCATGCCCTGGAGGAGGCAGAGCGAGAGCGCTGCGAACGTCCTGGAGTGGCCGAAGGGGAGGTGGATGGCGACGGTGCCGCGCTTCCTCATCAGCCCCAGCAGGAACAGCTGTGGGCGCAGCCGGGCGCGCATCGTCCGCGGCGTGTGCACCACCAGCTTGGGCAGACCCGTGGTGCCGGAGGTGTGCGTGATCATGGCCGGCTCGTCCGGGCCGCGCAGCACCGGGCGTACCGGTACCGTGCCGTCCAGTGCGGCGAGCGCGACCGCGCCGGGGCCGGCGTCGCCCACGCCGATCACGCCCCGGGTGAGCTCCGTCAGGTCCACGCCGCCCTCGGTGAGGGCGCGGAGCCCGGGCCCGTCGGTGATCAGGTACGGCCGGTCCAGCCGGGCCAGCAACGCGGCGACGGACGCGGGGTCCAGGTGGTGCGAGAGCATGACCGGGACCGCGCCGACGCGCTCCACCGCCGTCGCGAGCAGCCAGAGGTCGAAGTTGGGGGCCTTGCAGATCACCACGTGGCGGCCGGGGCCCACTCCGCCGGCGGCGAGCCGGTTCGCAAGGTCCGCCACGGCGTCCGCCAGCCGCCGGACCGTCAGCCGGCGGCCGGCCTCCGGCAGGACGTCGAGGTCGTGGTCGAGGACGAGCGGCATCGCGCCGCGGACGCGCGCCGCCCGCTCCGGCACGACACCGAGGTAGAGGCCGTGCCGGTGCGGTGACGTGCGGGCCGCCGCGCGGCGGGGCTGGTACGACGACACGCTTCGCATGAAGGTCTTCCTTTGCGTGGGCCGGGCTGGGGTACGAACGGGCGGGGCTACGAACGGGTGGGGGTGCGAACGGGCGGGGGTACGCGGTGTGGGTACGGCGCGTGTCAGCGGTCGCGGTAGGCGACCCTGCCGGCCAGTTCCCCGAGGCGCAGGCGCCAGCGGTCCGGCAGGCCGGCGTCCGCCAGGGCGGCGCGGGCGTCGGCGACCAGGGCGTCGATCCGCGCCTCGACGTCCGCGCGCACGCCGGAGGCGAGCAGGGCGGCGCGGAGTCCGGCCGGGTCCCGGTCGGCGGAGCCGCCGCGTCCGACCAGCCGGGCGACCCGCGGGTCCCGGGCCGCGGCCAAGGCCACCAGCAGGGTCATCTTGTGCTGCCCTAGGTCCAGGCCGGCCGGCTTGCCGGTCGCCGCCGCGTCGCCGAACACGTCGAGCAGGTCGTCCCGCAGCTGGAACGCCTCGCCGGCGGCGACCCCGTACGCCTCGAAGGCCGGGTGCAGGTCGGGGCGGCCGGCGAGGGCCGCGCCGAGGGCGAGCGGGCGGTGGACGGTGTAGCGGCCGGACTTGCAGACGGCGACCCAGCGGGCCAGGTCCGGGTCGGCGTCCGACTCGGCGGCCAGGGAGAGGTCCAGCTGCTGACCGACGATCAGCTCCGCGACCAGCTCGTGCCACACCCGTGCCGCCGGTCCGGGCAGCCCGCCCGCGAGCCGGTTCGCGTAGCCGAGCGCCAGGTCCCCGGCGAGGATGGCGACGCCCTCCCCGTACCGGCGGGACTCCCCGGCCCAGACGTGCCGCGCATGGCGGGCGGCGTGCGCGGTGTGGGCGGTCGGGGCGCCGCGCCGGGTGGACGAGCCGTCCATGACGTCGTCGTGGAGGAGCGCGAAGGCGTGCAGCAGTTCGAGCGCGGCCGCCGCGTCGACGACCGCGTCGTCGGCGGCCGGAGCCGTTTCCGCGCCGGGGCGGGCCGCCAGGTAGCCGGTGACGCAGAACAGCGGGCGCAGCCGCTTGCCGCCCGCCACCACCAGCTCCGCGACGGCCGTGACCGGCACGGCCACCCGGGGGTCCACGGCACTCCAGCGCGCCCGCTCGGCGTTCAGCAGTTGCCCGATCCGCCGGTCGACGCGGTCGAGCAGCTTCCCGCAGGTCTCCTCGTCGGCGCCGCCGCGCTCCGCCGCCGCCCCGGCGACGGCCCCGGCGGCCTCCGCCGGCACCGGCCGCTCCGGCTGCCCGGATCGCTCCGAGCGGTCCCGTTCTCTCAGCACTCCGCCTCCCCCTGGCTCTGTTCGCCCCCTCGGCCCCCGCGGGCCCGCCCAAGAGGCGGCCCTGTCCCGCCCGTCGGCGGCCCTGACCCGCATCCTCGGCGCCGCCCCTTGCCGGGCAGTACGCGGCGGATTGGGATCCGCTTGGCGGCAAGGACGCGCCAATTCCGGGCCCAGCCGCCCCCAAGAAGCCGCTGACATGCTCCCTTCCGGAGGCCGGCCCGGCCCGGGGCGCGGATCGCGCGGTTCGCCGGGGACGCCCCGCCGCCGCGACGCGTCCGGCCCCCGGGGGCACCCCGGTCTCCGCTGTCCGCAGAGTTCCGCCGCCGGCGCGGCCGGCCAGGCCGCGCCGGCGGTCCACCCGAGAGAGCGACACCACATGAGCGGTCTCATCGTCCCGCCCGGCCACGGCCGGAGACTCTCCACGAAAGCGCAGGACGTGACCTTCAAGGTCACGGCCGCGGACGGCTCCGCCGCCTCCGTGTTCGAGGTGGTCGTGCCGCCGGGCTTCGACGTCGGCGCCCACACCCACAGCCACTCCCAGGAATTTTTCTACGTCCTGGAAGGGGAGTTGGAGCTCCTCGCCTTCGAGCCCGCCGAGCGGACCGGGGACACCTGGCACGACTGGGAGTCGCCGAGCGGCGACCGGCCCGTCCGGGCGACCGCGGGCAGCTGCATGTTCGTGCCGCCGGGCACCCCGCACGCGTTCCGGAACCCCACGGACCGGCCGGCCCGGATGCTGTTCCAGAGCTCTCCCTCGCCGGACCACGAGCGCTACTTCGAGGAGATCGTCGAGATCTTCGCCGCCGGCCGGTCCGTGGACTCCGCGGCCGTGGAGCGGATGCGCGAGCGGTACGACGTACAGCAGATCACCCCGCTCCGCTACACCCCGCCCGTCCCCGCGCCGGCCGGGCGGGCCTGATGGCGGTGACGGCCGAGGAGGCCGTCCCACTCGTCCACGCCAGCCTGGGCGAACGGGAACTCGCGGCGGTGGCCGAGGTGTTCGCCTCGGGCTGGCCCGCCGGCCAGGGCCCGAAGGGCAAGGCGCTCGAAGCCCTGCTGAAGAGCCGCTACGGCGTCGGCGACGCGGTCGCGCTGAGCAACTGCGGGGCCGCCCTGCACCTGGCCGTGCTGGCGCTCGGCGTCGAGCCCGGCGACGAGGTGATCGTCGCCGACCACACCTTCCCCGCCCCGGCCCACGCGGTGCGCTACGCCGGCGCTACGCCCGTCTTCGCGGACGTGCGCCGCGACACCGGCACCATCGACCCCCGGGCGGTGGCGGACCTGATCGGTCCGCGCACGGTCGGCGTGATCGCGGTGGACACCGTCGGACTGCCCGCCGACTACGCCGAGTTGACGGCCCTGACCGACCGCCACGGCCTCTTCCTCGTCGAGGACGCCGCCTGCGCGGTCGGCGCCACCTACCGGGGCCGCCCGGCGGGCACGCTCGCACCGGTGGCCTGCCTGTCGTTCCACGGCCGCAAGGGCGCCACCAGCGGCGAGGGCGGGGCGCTGCTCGCCACCGACCCGGCCGTCGGGGCGGCGGCCCGGCTCCGGTCGTCGTTCGGCATCGGCAGCATCTACGACCAGGCGCGGGAGGCCGGCCTGCCGATCCCCTCGTTCACCGAGATCGGCTACAACTACAAGCTGTCCGACATCGCCGCCGCGATCCTCCTGGTGCAGCTGGAGCGGGTCGGCGAACTCCTGGACCGCCGGACCGCGGCCGCGGCGGCGTACGGGCGGCTGCTCGCCGACGAGGAACTGCTCACGCTGCCGCACGTGCCGGCGGACCGCACCCACGCCTGGCAGTCCTACCTGGTGACCCTCGACCCGCGGGTCGACCGCTCCGGGCTCGCCGCCGCGCTGCGCGCCCGGGGCATCGGCTGTGGCCACGGCACCTGGGCCTGCCATGTGCAGCCGGTCTTCGACACCGGGCGGAGCTGTCCCGTCTCGGCGGACCTCTTCCAGCGCAACCTGGCCCTTCCCCTGCACGCGGAGCTCCGCCCGGACCAGGTCGAACGGGTCGCGGAGGTCCTGCGGGCCGAGCTGCGGAACCACCTGCGCCCTCCGAACTGACCGAGGCAAGAGGCAGAGACATGTCGTCACTTACCAAGCCTGCTGAACTTTCCGAGTTTCCAGAGCCCGCCGAGAAACAGCCGCCGGACGCGCCCGTCCTGTGCAGACCCGCGGTACGCGTGCCGGAGTACACCATCACCATGGAACAGACGCTGGAGTTCGCCGAGCGGACCCACGCGGGAAAGCCCCAACTGCCGCTCGCCCTCCGCTTGATAAGGAACACCGGCGTGCGGAAGCGGCACCTGGTGCAGCCGATCGAACAGACCCTGGAGCACCCGGGCTTCGAGGAGCGCAACCGGATCTACGAGACCGAGTCGAAGAAGCGCTGCCCCGACGTCGTCGAGGAGGCGCTGGCCAACGCCATGCTGCGGGCCGAGGACATCGACGCGATCGTCTACGTGTCGTGCACCGGCTTCATGATGCCCTCGCTCACCGCGTGGCTCATCAACACCATGGGGTTCCGGTACGACACCCGGCAACTGCCCATCGCCCAGCTGGGCTGCGCGGCGGGCGGGGCGGCGATCAACCGGGCCCACGACTTCTGCGCGGCCCACCCGGACAGCAACGCGCTGATCGTCTCGTGCGAGATGTGCTCGCTCTGCTACCAGCCCGACGCCGACGACATCGGCTCGCTGCTGTCCGACGGCCTGTTCGGGGACGCGGTGGCGGCGGCCGTGGTGCGCGGCCGGCAGGACCCCGGCGTCACAGGTGTCCGGCTGCGGCGCAACGCCTCGTACCTCATCCCGAACACCGAGGAGTGGATCTCCTACGCCGTGCGCGGCACCGGATTCCACTTCCAGCTCGACCGGCGGGTGCCGGGCACCATGGAACCGCTCGCCCCGGTGCTGCGCGACCTCGCCGCGGGCCACGGCTGGGACGCCGCGGACCTGGACTTCTACATCGTCCACGCCGGCGGCCCGCGGATCCTGGACGACCTCGCCCGCTACCTGGGGGTCGACCGCGAGGTCTTCCGGCACAGCTGGGGGACGCTGACCGAGTACGGGAACATCGCCAGCGCGGTGGTGCTGGACGCGCTGCGCCGACGGTTCGAGGAGGGGCCGCTGCCGACGGGCGCCACCGGCGTGATCGCCGGCTTCGGTCCCGGCATCACCGCCGAAATGGCCCTGGGCACCTGGGTCGACGGCACGGACGGCGGGCGTCCCGCGGCCGGGGCCGCACGGCGTCCGTACGCGGGGAGGACCGCATGACCGGCGCGCAGGACGGCCCCACCTCGGACCGCGTCATGCGGATGATCAACGGATACTGGGCCACCGGCGTCCTCGGGACGGCGGCGACGTACGACCTGTTCACGCACCTGGAGGACCTGGAAGAGGAGGGCGCCACCCCGGCGGAACTGGCCGGGCGCGCCGGGATCGCGCCGCGCGGCGCGCAGGCGCTGCTGGACAGCCTGGTCGCCCTGGACCTGGTGGCGGTGGCGGAGGGCCGCTACCGCAACACCCCGGAGGCGTCCGCCTTCCTCGTGGCGGGCCGGCCGGAGTCGCTGACCGGGTTCGCCCGCCTCAAGATGGGCCACCTGGCCTCGCTCGCCGCGCTGCCCGACGTGGTGCGCGCCGGCGGGCCGGTGGCGGACGCGGTGGTGGAGATCGCCGACAACCCGCACTGGGAGCGGCTCGTCCAGGCCCTGGCCGCGCAGACCGTACCCGTGGCGCGCCTCGCCGCCGAGGCGCTCGGGCTGGCGGACGCCGGGAAGATCTCGGTCCTCGACATCGGCGGCGGCTCGGGGGTCTGCTCGGCCGTCTGGCTGGGGCTCAACCCCGAGGCCCGCGCCGTCCAGGTCGACTGGGCTCCCATCAACGCGATCGCCCGGCGGCTCCTGGCGGAGCAGGGCGTGGGCGAGCGGGTGGACCACGTCGACGGGGACTTCCACACCGTCGACTTCGGCGAGGACGAGCACGACGTCGTCATGTACTCGAACATCGCCCACCAGGAGGGGCCCGAGGACAATCAGGCGGTCTTCGCCCGGGCCCGCCGGGCGCTGCGGCCCGGCGGCACGCTCGTCGTCTCGGACTACGTCGTCGACGACGACCGTGCCGGCCCGCCCTTCGCGCTGACCTTCGCCGGGGAGATGCTCCTCAAGAGCCGGCACGGCTCCACGTGGCGGCGGCGCGACTACCGGCAGTGGCTCACCGCCGCCGGGTTCGAGGACGTCCGCTTCCTGGAGACCCCGTCGCCGACCACGCTCGTCCTCGCCCGCTGACAGGGGAAACCTCCGGCGCGGCGGCCCCTTTGGGGGCTGTCGCGCCGGAGGTGGCGGCGGGTCCGCGCTAGGAGCGCTCGAGCTCCGGTGCCTGGCGCAGGATCTCCCGCTCCAGGTGCCGGAGCGCGGGGCTGGGCGAGATGCCCAGGTCGTCCACCATCTTCTTCTGGTGGAGCCGCAGCACGGACAGGGCGTCGGCCTGCCGGCCCGCCCGGTACAGGGCGAGGCTCAGCAGCTCGTAGCCGTACTCGCGCAGGGGGTGGGCCTGGGTGAAGGCCACCAGTTCGGGCACGGCCATCTCGTGGTTGCCCACCGCGATGAGGGTGGCGCAGCGGCTCTCGGTGACCGAGAGGCGCAGTTCCTCCAGGCGGACGGCTTCGGGGGCGACGTGCGGGGCGGTGGCCGCCTCCGCGTACGCCTCGCCGCGCCACAGGTCGAGGCCGGCCTCGAAGGCGTGCAGCGCGCGCTGCGGGTCACCGCGGTCGAGCGCCTGCCAGCCGGCGGTGGCGTTCTCCCAGAAGCGGTGGGCGTCGACGTGGACGGCCCGGCTGTCGAGCAGGTAGCCGCGGCCGCGGGTGCACAGCACGGTCGCGGGGGTGCGCGGGGCCCGGTCCGGCTCCAGGACGCGCCGGAGGTTGGCGATGTACGCGTGGAGCGACGTGATGGCCGACTGTGGCGGGCGGCCGTCCCACAGCGCCTCCACCAGCACGTCCACCGAGACCGGCTGGCCCACCTGGCTGACCAGCAGCACGAGTGCCGCGCGCTGCTTGGGCGCGCCGAGGTCCACCCACCGGCCGCCGACGGCCGCCTCGACCGGGCCGAGCACCCGGAACTCCACCCCGGCGTCCGGCACGGGACGCGGCGGTGGTCCGTACGCGGCCGGGCCGTCCTGTCCGGAGAGGTGCGGGACGGGGTCGTCCGGGCGCCGGGGGGAGCCGGTGTCGAGGTCGAGGGCCTTGCTGACGTACTGCTTGAGGGTCTCGTTCGCACGCTGCAACTCCCGCACCTCGCGCTCCAGTTCGGCGATGCGCCGGGCGCCTCCGCCGTCCGGGCCGCCCGTCGTCCCCTGCGGGGGGCCGGCCTGCCGTCCGCGCCGTCCGACGGCCACCGGGACGGTGGTCATGGTGCCGTGGCGGACGTCGCCGCCCGTCCTGTCCAACGTGTCCATCGCGTCCATCGTCTTCGCACTCCTAGGGTCCGCCCTGAAGGTGTGTGCCCGGACCTGCCCCGGACCGCGCGGGTGGTGGCCGCCGCTACGGGCCCGCCCCGGCGGTCAGGCGCCGCTGTACGCGGGCGTCTGGCCGGACTCGCCGGCCGGTGCCGGGGCGTCGTCGCGGCGCCGGAACAGCGCGCCGGGCCACCACATCCAGCGGCCCGTGTCCAGGACGAGCGCGGTGACCAGGACCGAGCGCACCACGACGGTGTCGAGCAGCACGCCGAACGCCACCGTGAAGCCCAGTTCCACCGCGAAGACCAGCGGCAGCGAGGCCATCGCCGCGAAGGTGCCGGCCAGCACCACGCCCGCCGAGGTGATCACGCCGCCGGTGGAGGTCAGGCCGGTGAGCGCGGCACGCCGGGTGCCGAGCGACAGCGCGTCCTCGCGGATCCGGGTCACCAGGAAGATGTTGTAGTCGATGCCCAGCGCGACCAGGAACACGAAGGCGAGCAGCGGGAACGAGGCTTCGGCCCCGGCCAGTCCGAGCACGTGCTCGAACACCAGGCTGCTCACGCCGAGCGCCGCGCCGAACGACAGCAGCACCGTGGCCATCAGCAGCAGGGGCGCGATCACCGCGCGCAGCAGCACGCCCAGGATGAGCAGCACCACGAGCAGCACGATCGGGATGATCACCTTGGAGTCGCGGGTCGCGGCGTTCTCCGTGTCGACCATGATCGCGGTGCTGCCGCCGACCTGGGCGTCCGCGCCCTCGATCCGGTGGACCGCGGTCCTGGCGCGTTCGACGGTGCGCCGCGCCGCCGCGCTGCTGGGCTCGTCCTTCAGCTGGGCGAGCAGCACCGCTCCGCCGTCCCGGACCACCGGCTCCGCGACGGAGCCGATGCCGGGCACCTCCGCGAGCGCCGTCCGTACCCGGCCGGCCGCGCCGGCCTCGGCGACGACGTAGACGGGATCGCCCGATCCGGCCGGGAAGTGGGCGGCCCGGACCTCCTCGGCCACCGCCATCCGCGGCTTTCCGGTGAACTGGTCCTTGTTGGCCAGGCCCGAGGCGTCGAGCCCGAGCGTGCCGAGGGCCATCGCGGCGAGCACCACGACGGTGCCCGCCCAGACCAGCCGCGGGCGGCCCGAGATGGCGTTCCCGACGCGGGTCCAGACGCTCTCCTTCGTCACCTGCTCGGCGCCGTACACCGGTTTCACCGGCCAGAAGATCCACCGGCCGCAGGCGACGAGCAGGGCCGGCATCAGCGTCGTCATGGCGAGCAGGCCGACCAGGACGCCGATGGCGCAGGCCGGGCCCATGCCCTTGGTGGAGTTGAGGACGGCGAGCATCAGCAGCATCAGGCTGATCGCGACGGTCGCCGCGCTGGCCACGATCGCGGGTCCGGAGCGGTAGAGGGCCTCGGCCATCGCCTGGTGCCGGTCCTCGTGCCGCGCCAGTTCCTCCCGGTAGCGGGAGATCAGCAGCAGCGCGTAGTCGGTGGCGGCGCCGAAGATGAGCACGACGAGGATGAAGCCGGTCTGTTTGTTGACGACGAGGCCGGCGTTGTCGGCCAGCAGGTAGATCAGGGCCTTGGCCGCCGTCAGCGCCACGCCGACGGTGATCAACGGCAGCAGGGGCAGCAGTGGGCTCCGGTAGGTGAGCAGCAGGATCGCGACCACGACGAGCGCGGTGATCGTGGTGAGCGCGCCGCCGCCGCCGAACGCCTTGATGGAGTCGGCGCCGTAGCCGGCCGGGCCCGCGACGTGGAAGCCGAGGCCGTCCGCGCCGTCCTCGCCGACGTCGGTCATCGCGTCGACGACCTTGCCGAGCCCTTCCCAACCGGACTTGTCCTTGTGGACCTGGACGACGGTCTGGAGGGCCTTGCCGTCCTGGGACGCGACCGGCCCCTGCGGGGTGCCGACGACGTTCTCGATGCCCTGGAACGCCTTGGCGTCCGCGCGCGCCTTGGCCAGATCCGCCTGGGTGACCCCGGCGGCCCGTTCGTAGACCACGATCGCGGGCACGGAGTCGACCGGCGTCACCTTCCGGGCGCGTTCGACGACGGCGGTGGACTCGGCGTTGCCGGGCAGCCAGGCCGAGTTGTCGTTCTCCTCCGCGTCACCGAGCTTGCCGGCCAGCATCAGCGCCGGGACCAGGACGACGGTCCAGAGCGCGATGACGACCCACTTGCCCACCCTTCCACTGGGCAGGGCGGCCAGTTTTCGCAGCATGTCTGTGTCTCCGTGTTCCGTGGGAGTGGACCGCGTCTCTCAGCCGCCCAGGTGCCGGACGCGCGCGCGGGCGTGCCCGAACGCGAGCAGCACCGGGATGTCGGTGAGCAGCGGGAAGTGGTACGCGAAGGGGCGCGGGCCGACCATGTCGGGCGGGCCGCCGTAACTGCCGTCGGCCTTCTGCCGCTCCAGCAGCCAGGTCAGCGCGGCGCCGACGGGCCGCGGGTCGTCGGCGTGGCAGAGGGTGATCAGGCCGTAGGCGGTGCTGATGTCGTCGCTGGGGTCGCCGGGCCGCATGCCCCAGCCGCCGTCGGCGTTCTGCGTCGCGCGCACCGTCCGCTCGATCCGCGCGGCCATGGCGGCGGTGCGCGCGTCGTCCGGGCCCGCCGTGCAGGCGGCGAGCCGCACCCGGAACAGGCTGTGCAGCCGGCTGCGGCTCCAGCCCGGCTCGAAGCCGCCGTCGGCGTGCTGGCTGTCGGCGAGGAACGCCAGGGCCTTCGCCCGCCGCGGTGCGGCGGCGGGGTGCGGGCCGAGCGCGCAGACCGCGGCGGCCGTCATGCACGGTTCGGAGGAGGCGCCCTCGACGTAGGTCGGGAAGCCGCCGTCCGCGCCCTGCACGGCCAGCAGCGCGGCCACCCCACCGGCTATCGTCCCGGCGTGCGCGGCCGGGGCGACCGCCTGGAGGAACTCCAGGGCGCAGGAGGTGTCGTCGACGTCGTTCTGCGCGACGAGCGGCGACATCGACCAGCCGCCGGTCAGCGCCTTGCCGCGGGAGAGCGAGGGCAGCGGCGCGCCGCCCCGCCGGGCGGCGAGCGTCCCGGCCATCCGGCGCAGCAGCGCCGGGTCGGCGCCGGCGGCGTGCAGGGCGAGGCCGCCGGTGGAGGTGCACCAGTTGTGCATCTCCAGGACGAACGGGAAGCCGCCGTCGGTGCGTTGGTGGCGCAGCAGCGTCGCGAGGCCGCGGCGCACGGTCTCCTCGTGGCCGGGGGTGCCGGCCAGCGCGTGCAGCACCAGCAGGTGCATCAGCGCGTAGCCCTCCCACACCGTGCCGGCGGGGTCGGTGGCCAGGAGGGTGTCCAGGGCTGCCGCGGTGGCCCGGTTCCGTTCGCCGAGGGCGCCGGCGATGATCAGGGTGATGGCCGCCTGCTGGACGGCGGCCCAGGAGTGCAGCGGGTCGGTGGGCACCCGTCCGCCGCCCGGGAGTCCGGCGTCGGCGGGCAGCGGGCAGCCGAGTACCGAGAGCACCGCGTAGACCATCAGGCGGCGGCGGGTGGAGATGAAGCCCGGCGCGGCGTCGAGGACGCCCGACGCCAGGGTGCCGGCGAGGGCGCCGTCGCCGCCGGGGTCCCGGCCCGCGGCGAGTCCGACGGCCCGCGAGGCGAGCACCCGGTCGAGCGCGTCCGGGGACTCCTGGTGGCCGCGCAGGTAGCCGAGGAGGCGGCCGCGGGCCGGGCCGTCCGTGCCCGTCCTGGCCATCAGCGACAGGGCGAGCGCCGATTCCAGCACTCTGCTCTCGCACTGCTCGCGTATCGCGCCGTCGTCGTCGGTCCTGCCGCCGACGTACGCGACCAACCGGGCCGTGGCCCGGCGCACCTCGTCGGGGGAGACCCCGTCGGGCAGGGGCAGCGGGGCCGGGCGCGCCGGGTCCGCGATCTTCATGGAGTGCTCCTTCCGAACCGGCCAGAAGGCCGCCGGGTACGTGGGGTGGCGGACCGTGGGGTGGCGGACGGCCCGGCGGCCGTCAGCCGATGCCCTGGGCGAACCGGAAGAACCGGTGTGGGTCGTACTTCCGCTTGATGCGCGCCAGCCGGGCGTGGTTCTCGGCGTAGTACGAACGCCGCCAGTCCGGCAGGCGCGGGTCGATGAAGTTCTGGTACGTCTCGCCGTTGGAGTACGGGTCGATCACCGAGAAGCCGCGGTCGACGTACTCCCATGCGGCGGACCTGGCCTCCTGCGGGACCGGCCCGGCGGTGTTCGAGGTGAGGTAGCTGACCGAGAAGAGGCTGTCGCGGTGGACGTAGGCGGTGGCGTCGCGGCGCACGGTGTTGACACGGCCGCCGAGGGCGGAGATCTGCAACTGGCGCATCTGGCCGGGGAACCGGCTCGCGTCGAACGCCTTCAGCGCCTTCGCCCAGCCCTCGCGCGGCATCGTCCGCCCGAACAGTCGGCTGCGCCAGGCCCCGAACGCCGGGCGCTGGAGCGTCCCGCCGGGGGTCGTGTCGGAGCGGTGGCACTGCTGGGCGGTGAGCTCGGAGCACTGGTACAGCGACATCAGGACGGACTTGTACGGTGCGGTGAACTGCCGCCGCGCCACCGGGGGGCGGCCGACCAGCGAGACCAGGCGGGCGATCTCGTCGTCGAACCCCTTGCCGGTGTCCACCGAGCCCAGGAAGACGGCGGCGGTCGGCACCGTGCCGGGGCCGGCGTCGGTCAGTGTGACGTTGACGCCGCTGCCGATCGTCCACGGCGCGTCGGGCAGCCACCGGGTCCAGCCGTCGAGCATGTCCAGTGCCTGGTCGAAGGTCCAGACGAGGTTGACGGCGGCCACGTCCGTCAGCGGCGAGGGGGTGACCTCGTACGAGGTGACGATCCCGAAGTTGCCGCCACCGCCGCCGCGCAGGGCCCAGAAGAGGTCGCTGTTGCGGTGCGGCGAGGCGGTGACCGTGCGGCCGTCGGCGAGGACCACCTGCGCGGCGGTCACCTTGTCGGAGGCGACGCCGATGCTGCGGGTGAACAGGCCCATGCCGCCGCCCTGGAGGAAGCCGCCGGCCGCGACGGTGGGGCAGTATCCGATGGACAGGCCGAGGCCGGCCGGGGCGAGCGTGTCCGCGATGTCGACGGACTGGGCGCCCGGCCCCACCCGCACCGAACGCTCGCCGCGCACCACGGAGTTGAGGCCCGACACGTCGACTACCAGGCCCTGGGTGGTCGAGTATCCGCCCGCGCTGTGGCCGCCGCTGCGCGCGGCGACGGGTATGCCGTACGCCTCGGCGAAGCGCACGCAGGCGGCGACGTCGGCGGCGGAGGCGCAGTAGGCGACCGCGCGGGGGCTGACGGTGTCGAACTGGACCTGGTACAGCTGCTTGGCGCGCTGGTAGTCCGCGTCGGACGGGAGCACGAGGCGCCCTTGGAGCCGGTCGGCGAGCCGTCCCCAACGGGTGTTCGTGACAGTCGACTTGGGCTGCGCGGCGCCGGTCAGTGCCGTGACGGCCAGCGCGGCACCGCCGGTGCCGGCGAGGAAGGACCTTCTGTCGATCATGCTGCTTCTTCCGTGGGGGTCAGGGGGTTCGGGAGGGCGGTGCGGGCGGTCACGGCGCCCGGTGCCCCAGGACGAGGGCGAGCGCACCGGTCAGGGCTTCCGCGGGGTCCGCCGCGGCGCCCGCGGCGCGCCAGGCCACGTGCTGGTCGGGCCGTACGAGGAGGGCGCCACCGGCGCCGGCGCCGTCCGTCCCGCGCAGGCGCGCCCATGTGCCGTCGGCGTCGGTGTACTCCGCGCCCTCGCCGTCGGCGCCGATCCGGACGACGGTCACGGGGACGGAGAGCTTCTCGGCCGCCGTCGCGGCGGCCTCGGTCCACGCCTCCCCGTCCGCCCCGGTGATCAGCACGAAGCCCGCGTCGGGGCCGACCAGGTCGTGGGTGGACACGCGCCGGCCGTCGCGCTCGGCCCAGGCGTGCGGCAGCAGGTGCCCCGGACGCGTCGTGGGCCGGTACTCGTCGCCCAGCGGCGCGCGGGCCGGCGGCCGGCTGCCGTCCGGGACGACCGCGCCCTGCTCGTAGGCGAAGCCGGTCTCCACGTCGAGGGCCTGGCACTCGCCGCGGTGGGTGGCGAAGATCTCCGCCGCTCTGGCGCGCTGCGCGGCGCCGACCGGGGTCGGCGAGAAGTAGGAGAAGAACGCGGGCGTGCGGCGCTCCGGCGGCACGTGCGGGCCGAGGCCGACGGCGGCGTCGATGACCACCTGGTGGTGCGCGGCGGCGGACATCGCCCAGCCCAGGTTGGCCTGGCCGACGGGCCGGCGCTCGGCCTCGTAGGTGTCGAGCAGGTCCTCGCCGGCGCGACCGGAGAGCACCCCGGCGAGCTTCCAGGCGAGGTTGTGCGCGTCCTGGATGCCGCTGTTGAGGCCGAGGCCGACGGCGGGCGGCTGGCGGTGGGCGGCGTCGCCGACGAGGAACGCCCGGCCGTGGCGGTAGCGTTCGGCGAGCACGGCCTCCACGCTCCAGCTCGTCACGTCGTGCAGGGTGAGTTCGAGGTCGGGCAGGCCGAGGACCTCGCGGATGCGGCCGGTGACCGCCTTCTCGTCGGTGCGGTCGATGCCGGCGAGCGGCAGGTGGAGTCCCCACTCCTCGCAGTGCTTTCCCCAGGTGGGGCCCATCTCGATGAGGGCGCTGGAGAGGTCGGGGCGGTAGGGGTTGAGGAACCAGGTGATGACCGAGCCCCCGGTCCACCAGGCGGAGAGGTCGGCGGAGAAGTAGGCCGTGGTGGCGTCGAAGAGGGCGGGCAGGCCCTCCATGCGGACGCCGAGGGCGGGGCCGACCGTGCGGCCGGCGTCCGCCGCGATCACGTAGCGCGCCGTGACCGTGGTGACGCCGCCGGTCTCCACGCAGCGGATCTCGGCGGTGACGTCCTCGCCGTCGCCGTTCTCGGTGAGCGAGACCAGCTCGTGGCCGAACCGGACGTGTCCGGGGTTGCGCTCCTCCGCGTGGCGCCGCAGCACCGGTTCCAGCCGCAGCTGAGGCAGTTTGGCCGGCAGCGCGGGGCCCGCCGCCTCGTACCGCTCGCGCAGCGCGCCGCCGCCGAAGCCGTCCATCTCGTGGATGACCCGGCCGTCGAGCGGGCCGGGCCCGGTGAGCGTGGTCTGCCAGCGGACCGTGCCGAACTGCTCGGGTGACGCGGCCCGTTCGGCCACGTCGTCCGCCAGGCCGTGCTGGCGGAAGATGCCCATGGTGCGCTGGTTGACGTAGTGCGCCTTCGGCAGGCGCGAGGTGTCCGCGCGGCGCTCGACCAGCAGGTGGTCGACGCCGTGGCCGGAGAGGAAGACGGAGGCTGCCAGCCCGGAACCGCCGCCGCCCACGATCAGTACCGGGACTTTCAGGGTGCTCACGATCGGTCCTTCCGAAGGAGGGAAAGGGAAGAAGACAGGGGGAGGTGAGGGGCCGCGCCGGTCACACCGGGTCCGCGAGGGCCCCTTCGGGGAGCCGCATGATGTCCCGCACGCCGGAATCCCAGCGGTAGTAGGACTGGAGCTTGTAGTACTCGCCGTCGGGCTGGGAGGCGACGGCGTAGACGAACCGGGTGTCCGGGTCGGCCCGCCGCACGTGGCGGACGAACCGCCCGATCCGCTCGTCGAGTTCGACGGGCAGGGAGAACGGATCCGTCGTCGCCACGGCGAAGCAGATCCGCTCGATGACCGGCGAGTCCCAGGTGAGCGTCACGTACACGCCGAAGGCCCGGCGGCCGAGCCGGAGCATCTGCTCGCTCGGTTCCGCCTGGTCGACCTCGCGGAGCATGGCGCGTACGGACTCGGGGGCGATGCCCCCGGCGGGCGGCTCGCCGAAGTAGACGTTCACGGTGCGGTGGCGGTAGTCGATGCCGAGCAGGCCCACGGTGTCGCCCAGGCCGTGCCGGGCGACGAAGCCGAGGCTCTCGCCCAGGGCGCGGGGCATCGACGGGAGGCCGGCGAGTCCGCGGACGTCCTGGAGCGCGGTGCGGGGCAGCACCGCCCAGATCTTCTTGAAGCCGCCCACGACACCGAAGTCGATGCCGTAGCCGTCCACGGGACAGTGGGCGCTCAGTTCGGCCAGCAGCCGGCCCACGGGGTGGCCGGTCTCCTCCAACAGCCCGTGTTCCAGGGCGAGTCGGTAGGGGTCGACGTCCCGCGGCACCGTGAACCGGCAGTCGAGCTCGCCCGTGCGGTGCGCGCCGGTGGACACCCGGAACGCGACCACGGCCCGGGTGAGGTCGCCTCCGTACACGTCCAGGACGCGCCGCACGTCGTCGCGCGCGTAGTCCACCTCCAGCAGCCCGGCCGCCTCCTCGATGGCCGAGCGGAGGGCCTCGGCGGCGCTCCCCCGGGTGGTCGGGTCGGGCTCGCTCACGGCAGTCACCATCCTTGTGTTCGTGGCGGCCGGTCTCGGCCGCCGGTCGGGAACCCGGCTGTCCGGCGGGCCGGCGCTCCCGCCGCGCAGCATCCGCAGATAGGCGCCGCTGAGCCGCCGGCCGGGCAGGACGCCGAGTTGTTCGTCGAGGATCCGGCGGCCCTCGCCGTAGACCCGGACGGCCTCGGCCTGCCGGTCGGAGCGGTCCAGCGCGGTGATGAGCTGGGCGCGCAGGGTCTCGTCCGTGGGGAAGCGGGCGACCAGGGACAGGAGTTCGGGCACCAGCGAGCGGTGCCTGCCGAGCGACAGGTCCGCCTCGATCCGGCGCTCCAGCGTCCGCTTCCGCAGGGCTTCCAGCCGCGGGCGCTCGTACCGCAGCAGATGCTCGGTCGTGTTCTCCAGGGCCTGTCCGCTCCAGCGGCCGAGTGCGGCGCCGAGCAGTCCCGACGCTTCGTCGTGGCGGTTTTCCCCGAGCGCCTGCCCGCCGAGCCGCTCGAGCCGCTCGAAAGCGAGCAGGTCGACCTCCGCCCCCCGGCCGTCGAAAACGTAACCCGTTCCTTTCCGGTGGATGCGCGCCCCGTTTCCCAGCGCTTTCCTGAGCCGGGAGACATGGGTGTAGAGCTGGGCGGGCGCCGTGGGCGGGGGCGCGTCTCCCCACAGCGCGGCGCTCAGCCGCCGGTCGGCGACCGGCGCGCCGCGCGCGAGCAGCAGCACCGCGAGTACGGTGTGGACCTTCGTCCCGGCCAGCGGGACCGCCGCGCCGGCCCGGGTCGCGGAGACCGGGCCGAGCAGCCGGAAGGCGAGCGGTCCGGGCGTCTCGGCGTCCGGGCCGTCCCGGCCGACGTCCTTTTCGACGGGCCGGGAAGCGGCACCAGTGGAATGCGGCACAGCGCGATCTCCGTCCCGTGGCATCTCCTGGGAACAACCTGCCAGGACCCTAACCCCGGGTTCTCTCCGCGCGTTATCGGATCGATTTCGAGCACGCGAAACGGCGGCGAAAGCGCGTCAAAAGCGCGCTCCTCTAGAATGTCGGAGGAAAACCGTTCCACGTACTTCGGAAAACTGGGAAAACAATTCCGGCGCATCCATGAGGAGTTTCCTTCATGCGCAGACCCCGTACCCGTACGGTCACCAGGACGCCCGCCGGCACCGCGCCCGTCCCTCCGCAGCTCCCCGGCTCCGGGGCGGACGACGACGACCTGCCCTGGACGTGACGTGTCCGCGCGCCCCGGCGGATCGGGGTGCGCGGGTCAGCGGTGGGCCACGTCGCGTCAGCGGTCGGCGAGCAGGCAGGCCAGGACCGCTCCCTCGATGGGACGGACCGCGTCGTGCGACTCCAGGGCCTCGCGCAGCCGGCCGACACGCCGCTCCCACGTCGGCGCGTTGAGCGTACGGAACTCCTCCTGGGCCCAGTCCAGCGGCTCGCCCGCGCCCGCGCCGCCGCGGACCGCGTCCGCGCAGGCGAGGTGGGTGACGATGCGGGCCTGCAGGAACCGGTCACCCACCTCTTCGGCGAGGCGCAGCGCGAGCAGCAGGCTGGCGCGGGCCTTGTGCGGCTCGTGCTGCCGCCACTGGGCCTCGCCGAGGGCGCACAGGCCGTGGGCCTCGCCGAGCCGGTCACCCTGGCCGCGGGCGAGCCCCACCACGTCGTGGCAGACCCGCTCGGCCTGCGCGGAGCGGCCCGCGCCGAGCAGCGCCTCCGCGAGCCGGTAGAGGTTCTGGGTGCGGCTGCGCAGCGAGCCCGCCTGGTAACTGACCTCGATCGCCTGGTTGCTGAGCTCCACGCCGCGTTCCGGGTCGCCCTGCTCGATCTCGATCTGGGCGAGCAGCCCCAGCGCGTGGGAGAGGCCGGAGTCGTCGCCGGCCCGCCGGAACAGCGTCAGGGACTCCTCGCAGTAGCGGGCCGCCTCGGTGAGGTCGCCGTAGAAGCGGGCGCACACCGCGAGGTTGCGCCGCACGATGGCCCGGCCCTGGATGTCGTCGCTCCGCTCCAGGCAGGACAGCGCGGTGAGCAGCCGCTCCCGCGCCTCCTCGTAGCGGCGCTGGTAGATGGCGAGGGTGCCCAGGGAGCGGAGCATGGTGCCCGCCCCGCGGGTGTCGCCGGCGTGCCGGGCGCCCTCCAGGGCGCATTCGGCGGTGCGCCGCCAGTCCTCCAGGTGGTTGCGGATCTCGTAGAACGGGACCATGCCGACGGCGAGGTGCCAGGCGCGTTCCGTCCGGCCCTCGCGCACCGCCTGCGCGACGAGCGCGCCGAGCGCCTCCCGCTCGGCCTCGAACCACTCGATGGGTTCGGCGACGAGTTCGCTCACCGTCTCGCCCGGGACCGTCCCGGCGGACGCCGGGCCGCCGTGCGGGGCGTCGCCCTTGCCGTACAGCTGCTCCTGGGCCGCGCGCACCAGCGTGAGCACCGCGTTCAGGACCCGGTCCAGGGTCCGTTCGCGCTCCTGCTCGTCGTCCTCGGCCAGGCACCGCTCGCGGGCGAACCGGCGCAGGGCGTCCGGGAAGCGGAAGCGGCTCGTGCCGCCGTGCCCCGGCCGGACGTCGAGGAGCCGGGCGGCGACGAGGCGGTGGAGCACGTCCTCGGACGCCCGCGGGCCGACGCCGAGGACGGGGACGCCGATCCAGGCCGGGAAGTCGGGCCCGTCCAGCATGCTCAACTGCCGGTAGAGCCGGGCGTCCTGCACCGAGAGGGCCCGGTAGCCGATCCAGGCGCTCGACCGGACCCCGCTCTCGCCGGGGCTGAGCATGCTCACGCGCTCGCGGCGGTCCTCCATCCGCGCCGCCATCTGACGCAGCGTCCACCGGTCGTCGGACAGCAGCCGGGTGGCGACGACCCGCAGGGCCAGCGGAAGCCGGTCGCACAGGTCCACCAGGCGCTCGGCCGCAGTCCGTTCGGCCGCCATCCGGTGTTCCCCGATCGTGGCGGTGAGCAGGTCCAGGCCCTCGGCCCGGCTCATGACGCCCAGTTCCACCCGGACCAGGGACGCCCCGGCGAGGCCGTGCAGCGGGTCCCGGCTGGTGACCAGGGCCCGGGCTGGGCCGCGGCCGGGCAGCAGGGGGCGGACCTGCGCCGCGGAGCGGGCGTCGTCGAGGACGACGAGCAGCCGTCTGCCGTCGAGGGCGCCGCGGTAGAGCGCCGCGCGGTCCTCCAGGCCGGCGGGGATCGCGGTGCCGGGCACGCCGAGCGCGCGGAGCGCCTGCTCCAGGGCGGCCGCGGGGGATCCGGGGCCGCCGTGCGGGTCCCGGAGGTCCAGGTGGAGGCGGCCGTCGGGGAAGTGCTCCGCCATGCGGTCGGCCCAGTGCAGGGCCAGCGCGCTCTTGCCGACGCCGGCCGGGCCGCATATCGCGGCGACGCCGGCCGGCGTGCCGTCGGCGTACCCCCGTGACGAGGGCACGAGCCGCTCCAGGAGCCGCAGTTCGCCCTCGCGTCCGACGAACGGCTCGGGGGGCAGGGGGATGCGGTGCGGCACGGTGGCGGGGACGGGGGCTTCGGCGGGCACGGAGGCAGGGGTGGCGGCGGTGTCCGGCGCGGCGGCGGTGTCCGGCGCGGCCGTGACGCGCTCCTCGCCCGCCAGCACCTCGCGGTGCGCCTCCCGCAGTTCGGTGCCGGGCTCGACGCCCAGCTCGGCGACGAGGACGCGGCGCCCCTCGCGGTAGCAGTCCAGCGCTTCGGACCGGCGGCCCGACAGGTGGTACGCCCGCATGAGGAGGGCGCGGGCGTACTCGCGCAGCGGGTGTTCGGCGACGACCGGCGCCAGCCACTCCACCACCGACCGGTAGCGGCCCTGCCGGAGCCGGACGGCGGCGTACTCCTCGGTCAGATTCGTCCGCAGCTCGGAGATCCGGCCGACCGCGCCGCTGAGCGCGCCGCCGTCCAGGCCGTCGAGCACCGGCCCCGACCAGAGCGCGAGGGCGTGTTCGAAGCGGGCCGCGGCCTCGTTCGCGTCCCCCGCCTCGACGGCGGCCCGGGCAGCCGCGGCCGACGCGTACAGGTCGGCCACGTCGACGTAGTGGCTCTCGCTGTGCAGGACGTAGCCGGGCAGCTGCGTCTCGATGAGGCCGTCCGCGCCCGCCTCGTCGCGGAAGGTCCTGCGCAGCGCGGAGACACAGATGGCGATCTGGTTGCGCGCGGTGGCGGGCGGGTCGCCGGACCAGACGGCGTCCGCGAGCGCGTCGACGGAGACGGCGCGTCCCGGGGTGAGCAGCAGCAGGGCCAGTAACGTGCGCTGCCGGGCGCTGCGCAGGAGCAGTGGTCTGCCGTCCACGCTCACCTTGAGCGGCCCCAGCACCTGAAACGACAATCGGGGCGCCACCCAGCCTCCCTCCAGGACCCGCACGCCCCGCCCCCCGCGAAGACATTGCCAATTCATTGTGTGGAGCGGATCTGATCTCGACAACATACTTGTACGAGAACTCACTGTGCGTGCCTGGCAGTTGGGGTTGACCTGCGGGTCCCGCGAGGGCCGCCACGTTCCGTCACCGATCGTCCGGGGCTCGTCCGTCATATGACGTACGCGCGTTCAGACGCGCCGCGAGCTCCCTGCCCACCCGCTCTCCCGCGCTGCCGTTGGCCAGCACGACGAGACCGCGGTCGGCGCGCGGGCAGAACACCGATGCCGCGTAGTAGCCCGGGGGCGCCGTGTCGGACGCGCGCACGCGCTCGGAACGTGGGGTTCCGGCCCGCGTGGCGGCACCGTGGGGGCCGTCCGGGCGCGGTGTCGCCCCGCACGCCGCGACGTCCCGGCCGAACGGCGCGCCCCGCAGGGAGCGCCGGAGCTCCCCCGCCACCTTGGCCAAGTCCGTTACGGTGCTCCAGAGTTGGGCCGGGTCCCCGGCCCGCTCCGCGCCGGGCAGCACCCGGCCGGCGGCGTCATGGCCCACGCGGGCCACCGGCGCGCCGTCCCCGTCGCCGCTCCGGGGCGGGGGCGCGCCGAAGCAGCTGCCATCCAGACCGAGCGGCCCGAGCACCAGGCGCCGCAGCAGCGGGCCGAACGCCTCGCCCGTGACGTTCTCCAGCAGCGTGGCCAGCAGGGCGGCCGGCGGCGCGGCAGCCGCGCCGGCCCGGCGGCGGCACAGCAGGTCCGCCAGGGTGACCGGGGCGTCTCCGGCGCGGCCGGCCTCGGCGTCCGGCGCCAGCAGCCCCTGGTCCACCAGGCGCAGGGCGCCGAGCGCGGCGACGTGCCCGCTCAGCCGCCCCGCGGGGAAGGCGGTGCGGGGGGTGATGGGCCGGCCCGCGCCGTCGCTGCCCGCCGCCTCGACCGCCACCAGGCGGCCGCCCTCCAGCAGCGCGAAACAGGCCCCCGGCACCCGGTGCGCCGCGAGCGCCTCCACGAGACCGGACCCACCGGGGAACGGACGCGGCCCGGGCCCGGTCACGAACCGCCCGCCGCGCCCGTACCCTTCAGGCCGTCCGTGCACTTCAGGCCATCCGTGCGCTCCGGGCCGCCCGTGCATTTCAGGCCGTCCGTCCCCTTCGGACCGCCCGCACCCTTCGGGCCGTCCGTGCGCTCCGGGGAGCGCCGACCGCGCCACCCGCCCGTCGGCGCCGCGCGGCACCTCGTCGAGGAGGGTGACGCTCGCGGGGACCAGGTGGGCGGGCAGCCGCCGCGCACAGTGGTCCTCCAGCGCCGCCGGGGCCGGCCCACGCCCCCCGGGGCGCGGCACGACGTAGGCGGCCAGCCGGACGTCGTCCGGCGCGTCCTCGACGGCGACGACGACGGCCTCGGCGACGCCCGGGTGGTCGTGGAGCGCCTCCTCGGCCTCCGCCGGATCCGTCCGGTGGCCGCGCACCCACACCTGCCGCCGGTCCGTGCGGCCGAGCAGCCGCACCTCGCCCGTGCCCGTGCGGCGGGCCGGCTCCCCGGTGCGGAACATCCGCGCCCCGGGCGGGCCGCAGGGGTCGGGCGGGAACCGCCGGGCCGTCAGCGCGGCCCGGCCCGCATAGCCGCGGGCCACCCCCGGGCCCGCCACGTACAACTCCCCCACCGCGCCGTCCGGCACCGGCCGGAAGGCGTCGTCGAGCACCAGCAGCCGGGTGCCGCCGTCCGGCCCCGCGGCGGGGGTCAGGAAGGGGCCGAACGACGTCTCGGCCGCTCCGTACACGGCCCGCAGCCGGCCGGGGCCGAGCAGCCCGGCGAGCCGTGCCGCCGCGGGCCCCGGCGCGCCGCCCGCGACCACGAACCGCCGGGCGAGCCGGTCACCGGCCGTGCATCCCAACTGCCTTGCCAGGAGCTCTATCTGATCAGGCGTCACCGAGAGGAGGGCGAACGGACCATCCGCCGCGAGCCACTCCCCCGACCCCTCCGGATCCAGCGCCCGCGGCGCGAGCAGCACGCGCCGCCCGGCCCACAGCGGCGCCCACAGCCCCGTCACCGCCGCCTCCGAGGCGACCGACCCGAAGACCGCCGTACCGCCGCCGCCCGTACCGTCGAACTCCCGCTCCAGGGACGCCAGATGATGCGCCAGCCCGCGATGCGTGACCTCGACGGCGAGCGGGAGGCCGTCCGCCCCGGGCACCCGCGTCACGTACGCCACGTCGCCGGGATCCGGGCCTCCGCCGAGCGGCTCGTCCGGGAGCCGGGCGAGGGCGCCGCACACCTCGGGATCGTCCGCGTACCGCACCCGTCCCGCGAAGTCACCGGGTCCGTACGGCATCTCGGTGACCAGGAACCGCGCCCCGGCGACGCCGAGCAGGGCACGCGCCGCCGTCGGCGACTCAGGATCCAGCGGCAGGCACGCCGCCCCCGCCTTCCACACGCCCAGCGTCACCGCGTGCAGTCCGGCGCCCCGCCCGAGCAGCACCCCGACGACCGCGCCGCGCCCCGCGCCCAGCGACCGCAGGTACCGGGCCCAGCGGTTCGACGCCGCGTCCAACTCCCCGAAGGTCAGGGCGAAGCCGTCACCGCGCACGGCTTCCGCCCCCGGGATCCGGCACGCCTGCCTCCCGACGGCCGACGCCACGCCGTCGGCGCCGCCCACGGCCAGGCCCTCGGCCGCCCGGCGGCGCAGGCCCGCCGGACACGGGTCCGTCCACACCTCCTGCACCCGCGCCAGGCACCGCTCCCGCGCCCCCCTGGTGCCCTCCGCCCGCCAGCCGGCGGGCAGGTCACGGGCGTCCGGCCAGATCGCGTACTGTTCCTCGCCGTTGAGCACGACACACCACTCCGCGCGGGCGACGTCCTGTGGTTCGAACAACGCTGCTCCTGTCGGGTCCATGGGCGTTCCTGATTCCCTGAGTTCCCTAAGTTCCCTGAGTCCGGACTTTGGAGACCATCCTGCCCGGATACGCCATACGCGGCCTATGGGGGGACTGCACTCCGCGGGAACGGCGGCCCCGCCGGACCCCTGGTGGGCGTGGTCCGCCGGCGGCGGCCAAGAGATCGCCAACCGGCCGCCAACCACCGGCAGAGACCCGCGGGATTGACTGCGGACGAGACGCCGGGCCCGGCACTCGTACGCATTCCCCCGTTCCGTCAGGAAAACGGCACCTGCCACGAAGGAGCACCTCATGCATGGCTTCACGGCGCGACGCGTCGCCCTGACCTCGATCGCCGCCTCCAGCGCGCTCGCCGCGTCCCTGGCCCTGGCCGGTTCCGCGGTGGCCGTCGCCCCGGCGACGGCGACGGCCACCTACGACTGCGGCTCCGCGGGCGCCGGTACCGTCACGCTCACCGCGGCCGACTCCGGCGGCGGCAAGACGATCCGGATCGACTCCGCGGACATCCGCCAGCAGTACCCGCTCAAGGCCAACACGGTGACCGCCACCCTGAAGCTGAAGAAGACCTCGGGCGGTGCGGCCGGCGAGGTGCGGTTCTCCGGCACCGCGCACGCGGCCGCGGGCACGGGCGACCCGATCTCCTTCGGCCCGCTCCCGCTCACCACCGGCTCCCTCTCCGCCGGTGACACCACCGACTCGGCCGCCCTCGCGGGCGCGCCGGACGAGAACAACTGGTCCCTGAAGCTCACCGTCAACAAGCCCACCGGCAGCTTCAGCTCCTACTGCACCGCCACCGGCAACCAGTCGGCCGCCTTCACCTGGTAGTCCACGGGGGCCACGGTCCCGCGGCCTCCCCGAGGAGCATGATGCTCCCCGGGGAGGCCGCGCGGGCGCCCGGCCGCGAGGTGATCGGAGTCGCGGCCGCTGCAAGCGCGGCGTGGGTCATTCTGGTCGGCAGAACATGCTCACGCCTCGCCGCTGGATCCCGACCGGGGCACGATGGTCGGGATGGCGAACCTCGACGACGCCGGCCACGAACCCGCGCCGCGGACCTGGGCACGGTCAACGCCTTCGCCTCGGCGGCGCTGCACCACGATCCGCTCCACGCGGCGCACGTGTACCGCACCCTCGCCGGCCCGGACCGGAAGGACGCGGGCGAGGCCGCGTTGACGTGCCTGGCGTTCCGCGGCGGCGCGGAACGGGCGGTCGAGGCGACCACGTACCTGCGGATGCCGGGCCTCTGCGAGGACGAACGGGAGGCGGTCCGCCGCGTCGAGACGGTCCTGCGCGACGAGGGCGCGCCCACCGGCCCCTACCGCGCTCTCGTCGACGCCCTGGCGCCCGGGCCGCTGGAGTCGTTCACCGGACTCCAGGAACTCGTCAGCCACCGGACGGGCCGCCGCCCCGGCGACGTCACGACCTATCTGCGCTTCGCGGTGTACCCCGGCCCCGGCCCCGGCCCCGGCCCCGGCCCCGGCCCCGGCCCCGGCCCGGCGGCCGAGCCTCTTCGGGGGTAGGCCCCTCGGAGACAGGCCCGAGCTCCCCGGCGGCGCGCAGCGCGTCCGCCGTCTCCAGGCCGAGCCGGGCCGCCCAGGTCAGGGCCTGTTCCAGCGTGGCGTCGTCGTCGGTCAGACGGGCGGCGGCGAGCGCCGGCGGCGCATGGCCCGCGTCCAGCAGGGCGGCCCACTGCGCGGTGGTGAGCGAGAGGTATCGCAGCTCCGTCAGACCGGCCAGGACGGAGAGGTCGGCGACGCGGGCGCGGGAGAGGTCCAGGCCCCGCAGGTTCGCGACGGTGCGCAGCACGGCGACGTCGACCGGCTCATCGCCGCTCAGTGCCAGGGAGGTGAGATGGGGGTGGTCCCGGAGCGGGTCGAGGGTGCCGCCGGTCAGCGTCAGGCACAGCGATTCGACCGGGAGCGTACGCAGCGGTGCGAGGTCGGTGGTGGAGCAGCGGTTCAGGGTCAGCCGCCGCAGGCTGCCGGCGGCCCGCAGCGGGCCCAGGTCGACCGGGCAGGGGGCGTCGTTCAGGTGGAGCTCCTGCACGGCGGGCGGGAGCTCCTCCGGTATCCGGTCTTCGGAGATCCACGCCCGGCCGCCGTCGCCCGCGCGGGGAACCGGCTCCAGCAGTTCGAGGTCGTCGTCGTACGTCTCGAAGGCCCCGCGTTCGAGCTGCTCCAGCTGGTGGCCGAGCAGCGAGGTGACGGAGTCGGCGACGTACTCCGGCCGCCGGTCGTGGTCGCGGCCGATCCGGATGACCTGCCCGGGCCGGCCGTCGGCGGCGGGCGAGAGGTCGACGGCCAGGTAGTTGCCGTCCTCGCCGCTGGCGAAGGGCACCCATCCCGGGTGCCCGGCGCACCGGCGTACGGTCTCGGGCGGGTCGGCGTCGAGGATGACCGCGTGCCAGTCCAGCTCCCAATGGGTCCGGGCCGGCTCCTGGAGCAGGGCGTGCACGGCGGCCAGGTCCTTCAGGGACAGCCAGGCGTTGCCGCCGAGCAGGTAGCGGTGCCCGATCCCGATGCTGTCGCCGTCGCCGTCGGCCACCCGGTAGAGCGCCCGCAGGTCCGCCGGCAGCGGACGGCCGATGCGGCGCTCGGCCTCCTCCAGCGCCGCGGCCGAGGCGGGCGGCGGCAGTTCCTCGGCCCGGCCAAGTACGGCGGCGCGCCGCTCCAGGAAGGCGAGCAGGCGGGTCCGCGCCAGGTCGGGGTCGCCGGCCGGCGCCGCGGTGCCCTCGTCCTGGGTGAAGCCCGGCTGCGGCAGCCGGCAGGCGGGGTCGAGGACGGCCTGCCAGCCACCGCCCCGCCCGCGCAGGCTGGTGACGGCGTCCCGCCAGGCCACCAGCCGGTACTCCCCCGACGGCCGGCACTCCACCTCCACGGTGACGCGCTCCCAGCCCCGCGCCTTCCGCACCGCCTCCGCCAGCGCACGCAGCTCCTCGAAGGGGCTGGGAACCGGGTTGCGCCACAGCGGCTGCCCGGGAACGGCGTAACCGCCGGCGACGCCGACGCTCCCCGGGCCCGCCGTGCTGTCCAGCACGGCCCGCTGCCACCCCGACGGCGCGCTCGCCCTCAGGCCCTCGGCGATCCGCCGCACCGCTCGCGCCACCATGGAGTCGCTTCCCACCATGGACTCGCTTCCCACCATGAACTCGCTTCCCTTCTCGCGCCGCGGGCGGTCAGGCCTGGTACTCCGTGAGGTCGATGGAGTGGACGTCCAGGGGGAAGCCGTACGCCGGGTGGGCCGTCTGGCGCTCCGGCTCCATGCCGAGCTTGCGCAGCACGTTCTTTGAGGCCGCGTCCTCCGGGCGCACGATGCCGAGGACCCGGTCGAGGCCGCGGTCCTGGAGTGCGAACTCCAGGGTGGCCTGGGCGGCTTCGGAGGCGTAGCCCTGCCCCCAGAAGGGCCGGCCGAGGCGCCAGGTGATCTCCACGTCCGGCAGCACCTCCGGGAGGTACTCCGGAACGGACAGCCCGACGGCACCGGCGAGTTCGCCCGACCCCAGGAGCTCCACCGCGAAGACGCCGAAGCCCTCGTCGTCCCACTCCTCCTCCCACCGCTCGACGGCCTCCGCCGTACCGTCCCCGTCGAGGACCGAGCCGTCACCGATCCAGCGCATGACGTGCGGGTCGGCGGTGATGTCCGACAGGGCGATCAGGTCGTCGTCGTCCCAGCGGCGCAGGAGCAGGCGTGGCGTGTGGATCTCGGTCATGGCCCCCATACTGCCCTGCGCGCCGCGCCCCGCCGAACGCGGTGCCGAACGGCGACGACCGGGCGGCTCCTCCCGCTACCGGCCGGCGGGAGGGTCCAGGCGGACGAGGGTCGGCAGGAAGACCTCGCGCACCCACCGCGACCGCTGGGCCAGGTGCAGGGGCCGGGCCGCCGCGCACGTGCCCAGCACGTACGGGCCGATGGGGTGCTCGGTCACCGTGTACCGGTCCCGCCCCGGGCCGGTCCGCAGGTAGGACGAGCGGCGGGTGGCCCGGAGCGGAGGGAACCGGAAGGTGCCGCCCCATGTCATGAAGCGGCGGGCCGTGCGGTGGGCCACCCATTCGGGGAGGGTGTCGAAGAGCAGCGTGCCGCGCGGGAAGTGGCCGGCGCACAGCCGGACTAGGGCGGTGGTCTCGGCCGGGGACAGGTACATGAGCAGGCCCTGGGCGGAGATCAGTACCGGGGCTTCGGTGGCGGCGCGTTCCGCCCACCGCGGGTCGGTCGCGGAGCAGCCGACGGCCCGCTGCCGCCGGCCGTGCGGCAGCACCGCCCGGCGGAGGTCGAGCACCTCGGGAAGGTCGACCGAGAGCCAGTGTGCCGTGCCGTCGCCGACACGCCAGAACTGGGTCTCCAGGCCCTCCCCCAGCGCGATGACGGTCGCCCCGGGACGGGCGCGCAGGAACTCCGCCACCGCCGCGTCGTACAGCCGGGCGCGGCGGGCAAGATACTGCTCGGGGAGCGACCGCGGCCGGCCGAACCACGTCTCCAGGGGCCAGGCACACCGGTCGACCAGGGCGACGGCGACGGGGTCGTGGAGGAGCGGCGGGTTCCGTCGGGCGGCGGACGCCCGGTGGTGCAGCGTCCACAGGGACGTCAGGGCGACGGACGGCAGGGCGACGGATGGCAGGGCGATGGGCGGCGCGTCGGCCTGCGGCAGGGCGGTCTCCGGCGGCGCGGGCTCCGGCAGATCCGTCCCCGGCACGGCGCTCTCCGGCAGGACGACGGGCGGCACGGCCGGTGCGCCCCGGTCGCCCGGGAGCCCGCCGTCCCCGCCGGGTGCCCGGCCTTCCGCGGAAGTCCCCATGGGTCGCGTCTACCCGCCGGCCCTGCCGGGCAGGGCGGGCGGCGGGACGACCCTTCTCCCGGGGGTAGCCGGGCACATCCGTGCGACGCCGCGCCGGAGTTCGACGGCGCACGCGCCGGGTAGCAGTCGCACGGACCACTGCCGCAGCGCACAGCCCACTGCCGCAGCACAGGTCCACCGTCGGGAGGGCGCGCGGCCTCGCGCCCCATGGGCATCCACGGAGGCATCGCCGCAGTGACTCCACCACGCCGTACGCTCCGCCGCGTCCTGTCCGCCGCCGTACTGCCGGCCCTCCTCTGCCTGTGCGCGATGTCACCGGGCACAGGCACCGACACGGGCACGGGCGCGGGCGCGTCGACGGCGCCGGCTTCGGCTTCGGCATCTGCGTCGGCACGGCCCGGCCTCCCGGCGCGCCTCGGGAGCGGCGGCGACGGACGCCCGTGCAAGCCGTCGGCCGCACACCCGCGCCCGGTCGTGCTCGTCCACGGAACGTGGCTGGACTCCGCCGCCACCTGGCCCGCGCTCGCCGGTCACCTCACGCGGCGCGGGTACTGCGTCTTCGCCCTGGACTACGGGCGGGTCCCCGACGCCCCCGGCCTGGCCGGTCTCGGCCCGATCGACCGCTCGGCCCGTGAACTCGCCTCCTTCGTCCGCGCGGTGCTGGCAACGACGCGTGCCCGGCAGGTGGACATCGTCGGGCACTCCCAGGGCGGCCTGATGCCCCGCTACTACCTGCGGTTCCTCGGGGGAGCGCGCGAGGTCCACACCCTCGTCGGCCTCGCGCCCAGCAATCACGGCACGGCCGTGCTGGGACTCCCCACCCTCACCCGGTACGTTCCCGCCACCGCGCTCCTCCTCCGTCACCCGGCGGTCCGGCAGCAGCTCGCCGGATCCGCGTTCCTCCGTACGCTCAACCGGGACGGTGACACCGTGCCGGGCGTGCGGTACACCGTCATCGCCACCCGCTTCGACGAGACGGTCGTCCCGTACCGCTCCCAGTTCCTCACGGGCCCGAACGTCGACAACATCCTGATCCAGGACGTGTGTCCGGTGGACCCGGCCGAACACTGGGGCCTCGCCACGGCGGACCCCGTCGCCTTCCGGCTCGTGACCAACGCCCTGGATCCCTCGCACGCCGCTCCCGCCACCTGCGTCCCCGGAGACGCGGAAGCCGTGGACCGGTCGGAGCAAGCGGACGCGGCCCGTCCCGACGTTCCTCCTCACGGGTGACGAGGCGTCACGACTACGGCCCCGGCGGGCGGGCAGCTTCTTGCGGGGGAGGCCAGGGGGCTCGCTTCGGCCGCGGGGGAGGCGGAAGGGACATGAGCGAAGTCGCGGCCGGCCCGGCGGCTCCGGCCGAGGGCCGCACGGTGTGGCGGCGGGCGGTGCCCGTGGCGGCCCTCGCGCTGGCCCTGGTCGGGGTGATGGCGGTGGCCATGGCCCAGGGCATCCTGGCGGCGTCCTTCGCCGTCTCCGGAACGACGTCCCAGATCTCCGCCCGGAAGCTCACCGGCAAAGGGCTGACGGTGTTCACGGAGGTGGACCGCACCGTCGACGGCCCGGGCCGGCCGCAGGCCAGGATCGCCCTGGGCAGCGCCACGCTCACCGGCCTGTGCGAGTCGACGCGCATCAGCACCCCGGTCGGCACGGTGACGTTCAAACTCACCGCCGGCGACCGGGACACCGCGGTGACGGTCGACGACCTCGTCATCGACGTGGACGACCTGACGGGCGACGCCCGGTTCGGACGGATGGAGCTCGGCCGGGACGCCTCCACGCTGGACGCGGTGCCTCACAGCCGAGGGGCAGCAGGGCAGTTCGGACTCCAGGCGACGGATCTCGAAGTGGACGGCGTCCGCACCCACGCCCGCTCCGCCACCGGAGGCAACTTCCGCCTCAAGGGCCTGGCCCTCAGCGTCCGCCCCGGCGACGAGGGGTGCTACTGACGTGCACGAGCACCACGACGCGGCGCCGGACCAGCCGCCCCCCGCTCCCCGACCCCGTACGACACCGCGCAGGTGGCGCCGCACCCGGCCGTTCTGGGCCGGAACGCTCCTGCTGCTGGCCGGCGCCGAACTCGTCGCCGTGACCTGCGCCCCGCTCCCCGTGGTGATCACGCTGGGAACGGGCGGACTCGCCACGCTCGGCCTGGGCTGCGCCTTGGCCGCCGCCGGCCTCTTCCTGTGGTTCCTCCCCCGCGCCCGCCATTACGTGGGGCTGCACGCCGTGCTCCTGGCGGTGTTCTCCTTCCCCGCCAGCAACCTGGGCGGCTACTTCGTGGGTGCGTGCCTGGGGATCGCAGGCGGCGCGATGGGGTTCGCCTGGGCTCCGGGCCGGCCGGCCCGGAGGTCCCGCCGAGAACCCTTCCGGAAGCCCCGCCGGAAACTCCTCCCGCTGCCGACCGGCCGGCAGCGGGAGGCTGCCCGAAGACCGGCCCACGGAAAGCCGGCCCGCCCCAAACCCACCCGCCGAAATCCGCCGCCCGCCCCACCCCCGTCCGCGGCCCTCGCCACCGTCCTGCCCGCCGTGCTGCTCACGGTCCTCCTCCCCCGCGCCCTGGGCGAGCTCCCTCGCGCCCCCGGCGAGGCGGCCGCCCCCGCGGCAGCCGTCTCCCGCCCCCAGCCGGTCACCGCGTCGCGGTTCACCACCAGCCATCTGACGATCACCACCGTCACCTCGCTGCCCACCGCCGCGGGACTCCGCAAGGTCCTCGCCCTCCACATGTCCTCCGCCGTTCTGGCGGACTACCGGCTGCGCGGCGCGGAGGCGGAGGCGGCACACCCCCCGACCGGCCTGTCCGGCGACGAGCTACGCCTCGCCGGCGACGTCACCCTGTTCGTCAGCCGCTTCAGCGGCTGCCTGGCGTCCCTCGTCTGCCTGGCCTTCGACGCCGAAGCCCTGCCACCGCCCCCCGTCCTGCCGATCGCCGTCACCCTTACCCGCCTACGAGCCGACCTGTACCTCATCCGCAGCGCGAACGCGGCCGTGTCCGGGCTGCGCCTCACCCCCTCCCCCGGCACCGCGTCCGCCCGGACCGCACCTTCCTGAACTCGCCGCCGAACCGCCCTCACCCCGACCCCGGGGCCGCCGCCCCGCCGGCGGGCGCCAGAGCGCGGACTAGGTAGCCCTCGTCGACGGGCACGGGGTCCGCCAGGTCCCCGACCGCCTCCGGCAGGCGGGGCCGACCGCGCAGTACCACCGGCTCCATCACGGACCTGGCCCGCACGATCCACCTCCACCTCCGCCTCGGCCTCGGCCTCGGCTTCGGCCAGAGCGGCGACATCCCGCACCCGGACGCGGCGCCTCACGGCTGAGAACACCCAAGCAAAGAGAGACGATGTTCAAACGTCTGATGTTTGGATATGGTCCCTTCATGAAACGCATCAACGCACCGCGGCGCACGGCCAGTCTCTCCGCCCAGCTCGTGGAGAGCCTCCGCTCGCACATCGAGGCGGGAGGCTGGCCGGTCGGGACGCGGATCCCGCCGGAGCAGGCCCTCATCGAGGAGCTCGGGGTCGGACGCAGCACGCTGCGGGAGGCGATCGGCGCCCTAGTGCACCTCGGCCTGCTGGAGCCCAGGGCCGGTGACGGCACCTACGTGCGCTCCTCCAGCGAGCTCCGGTCGGTCATGGTGCGGCGGGCGGGCTCCTCGAAGCGGGACGACGTACTGGAGCTGCGGACCGTTCTGGAGGAGTACGCCTCGGGCGCCGCGGCCCTGCGCCGCAGCGAGGAGCAGGTGCGGGGGCTGCGCGAACTGCTGGCCGACGCCGAGGCTGCCGCCGCCGGCGAGGACGCGTCCGCGGCCACCGCCGTCGACGCGCTCTTCCACCGGTCCATCGTCCGGGCGAGCGGGAACGACCTGCTGATCGAGATGTACGACCACCTCGGCACGGCGCTCACCTCGCATCTGGGGGGTCTGCCCTGGGACGCCGCCCACGCGGAGGAGCACGCGGGCCTGCACAGGCGGCTCGTCGACGCGATCGAGGCCCGGGACGCGGACGGCGCCCGCGAGGCCGCGGCCGCGATCGTCCGCCTCACCCACGACCACGAACCCGCCGGTCACGACACCGCCCACCCCGACGCCGCCGACGCGCGCGCGGCCGAGGACCGGTGAGCCCACCCCGGCCCTTCCGCTGATCCGATCCCTCCCCCGAACGACAACTCCGCACGCCTGGAATGGCTTTCACACCCACCAAGGAGACCACCCATGTCCCACTCCCGCCTCCCCGCCCACGAACTCGACGCCCTCACCGACCACCGAAGCGCCCGCTTATACGCGACCGACGCCCAGTTCCGTGACACCGCGCCCCTGGACGCCGTCACCGAGGCGATACGGTGCCCCGGCCTGCCGCTCGCCGACCTGGTGGCCACCGTGATGGAGGCGTACGCCGACCGTCCCGCCCTGGGCGAACGCGCCACCGAGCCGGTCACCGACCCGGAGACGGGCCGCACGACGCTGCGCCTTCTCCGGCGGTTCGACACGCTCACCTACGGCGAACTCCGGGAGCGGGTGAACGCGGTCGCCTCCGAGTGGCGGCACCACCCCGAACACACCCTGGCCCCCGGCGACTTCGTCGCCCTCCTCGGCCCCCCGAGCGCCGAGTACGCCATGGCGGACCTGGCCTGCCTCCGCTCCGGCGCGGTGTCCGTCCCCCTGCAGTCGGGTGCTCCGGCGGCCCAGCTGGCCCCCGTCGTCACGCAGACCGGACCACGCCTGCTCGTCGTGGACGTCGACCAGCTGGACGTCGCGCTCGAGATCGCGGCGAACGCCCCCTCGCTGGGCAGGATCGTCGTCGTCGGCCACCGGCCCGAGGCCACCGCCCACCGGGAGAAGCTGGAGTCCGCGCGCGCCCGGCTCGCGGCGCGAGGCCGGGGAGTGGCCCTGGACACGCTGGCGTCGGCCGTCGAGCGGGGAAGGGTGCTGCCGCCGCTCCCCCGGGTGCCCGACGGGTCGGGGGCCGACGCGCTGAGCGCGCTGATCTACACCTCGGGAAGCACCGGCACCCCCAAGGGGGCCATGTACACCGAGCGTGTGGCCCGGCAGTTCTGGGTCGACTTCGTACCCGGACAGCCGGTGCGGCCGTCCATCGTGCTCAACTACCTGCCGTTGAGCCACATGATCGGCAGGGGCGTGCTGTTCGGGACGCTCGCCAAGGGCGGCCTCGCCTGTTTCACGGCGTCCGGAGACCTGTCGACGCTCCTCGAGGACCTCTCCCTGGTCCGTCCCACCGAGTTCATCATGGTTCCCCGCATCTCCGACATGCTCTTCCGGCACTACAGGACGGAGCTGTCCCGCCGGAACGGGACGGCAGGCGACGCGGCCGAGCGCGTGAAGGAAGAGCTGCGGGAGGAGGTCATGGGCGGCCGCCTCCTGTGGGCCGTCAGCGCCTCGGCCCCGCCGAGCGCCGAGACGACGGCGTTCGTCGAGGACTGCTTCCGGGTCAGGCTGCTCGACGGCTACGGATCGACGGAAGCCGGGGTCGTCTCCCTCGACGGCCGGATACAGAGCCCGCCGGTGACCGGCCACAAGCTGGCCGACGTCCCCGAGCTGGGATACTTCGGCACCGACGCGCCGTACCCCAGGGGCGAAGTACTCATCAGGTCCGACCGGCTCGTCCCCGGGTACTTCCGGCGTCCGGACGCCACCGCCGAGGTCTTCGACGAGGACGGCTTCTACCGCACGGGCGACATCATGGCCCGCGTCGGCCCCGGCGAACTGCGGTATGTCGAGCGCCGCTCCCACGTCCTCAAGCTGTCCCAGGGCGAGTTCGTCGCCGTCTCCCGCCTGGAGGCGCTGTTCACCGGCAGCCCGGCCGTCCGGCAGATCTTCCTGTACGGCAGCGGTGCCCGCTCCTACCTGCTCGCGGTCGTCGTGCCGACGCGGGAGGCCCTCGACCGCGTCGACGGGGACGCCCGGCGCCTCGGGCCCGTCCTGCGGGAGTCCCTGCGGAAGCTCGCCGCCGAGGCGGGGCTGAACTCCTACGAGATCCCACGGGACATCCTCGTCGAGACCGAGCCGTTCACCCAGGAGAACGGGCTGCTCTCCGGGGTGCGCAAGCCGTTGCGGCCGGCCCTGACGAAGCGTTACGGCGAGCGACTCGAAGCAATGTACGCCGAGTTGTCCGACCGCGAGGCCGAAGGCGTCCGGGCGCTCCGCCGGTCCGGCGCCGACCGGCCGGTACCGGAAACCGTACTCCGGGCCGCGCAGGCACTGCTGGGGCTGGACGAGGACGCGACCGTGGAGCCTGCCACGCGCTTCCTCGACCTCGGCGGTGACAGCCTCACCGCGCTGTCGTTCTCCCGGCTGCTGAAGGAGATCTTCCACGTCGACGTGCCCGTCGACGTGATCACCAGCCCGGCCAACTCACTGCGCCGGGTGGCCGGACACGTCGAGCGGGCCCTCGCGACGGAACACCGCCGCCCCACCGCCGACAGCGTGCACGGACCGGACGCGACGCGGCTCGACGCGGCCCGGCTGCGGCCGGCCGCGTTCCTCGACGCGCGGACCGTCGAGCAGGCCGCACGGCGAAAGCCGGCCGGTCCGCTGCCCGAGGCCCGGACCGTCCTGCTGACCGGCGCCAACGGCTACCTGGGCCGTTTCCTGTGCCTTGAATGGCTGGAGCGCGTGGCGGAGCGCGACGGCACGCTGGTCTGCGTGGTCCGCGGCTCCTCCACCGAGGAGGCCCGGGCACGGCTCGACGCGGCCTTCGACAGCGGCGACCCGGAGCTCGTGGAGCGCTACCGCGCGTCCGCCGCCCGGCACCTCCGGGTGGTCGCCGGCGACATCGGGGAACCGCGTCTCGGGCTCGACGAGGAGACCTGGCGGCGGCTGGCCGACACGGTGGACCTGATCGTCCACCCGGCGGCCCTGGTCAACCACGTCCTGCCCTACGGCCAGTTGTTCGGCCCCAACGTCCTGGGAACGGCCGAGCTGATCAGGCTCGCGGTCACCTCAAGGACCAAGCGGTTCACCTACCTGTCGACGGTCGCCGTCGTCTCCGGGAACGCGGCGGCCGCCGACGAGTCGGCGGACATCCGCACCGCCTGCCCGTCACGCGACCTCGCCGGCGACTACGCCGACGGTTACGCGGCCGCCAAGTGGGCCGGCGAGGTGCTGCTGCGCGAGGCTCACGAGACCTTCGGCCTGCCGGTCGCCGTCTTCCGCTCGAACATGATCCTCGCGCATCCGCGCTACCGAGGTCAGCTCAACGTCCCGGACGTCTTCACCCGCCTCGTGCTGAGCCTGCTGGCGACGGGCATCGCACCCGGCAGCTTCTACGCCCCGGACGCCGGCGGTGGCCGCGCGCACTTCGACGCGCTTCCGGTGGACTTCACCGCGCGGGCCGTCACCGTGCTCGGCGACGCCGCGCGCGAGGGCCACCGGACCTACAACGTGGTCAACCCGCACGACGACGGCATCTCACTCGACACGGTCGTCGACTGGCTGGCGGCGGCCGGACACCCCCTGACGCGCGTCCGGGACCACGCCGAGTGGGCCGCCCGCTTCGAGACGGCCCTGCGCGCCCTCCCCGACCGCCTGAAGCGGCATTCAGTACTCCCCCTACTGCACGCCTTCGCCGAGCCGGTACCGCCGCTCCCCGGCTCCGCCCTGCCGGCGGACCGCTTCCGCGCGGCGGTCCGGGCCGCGGCCCTCACCGACGGGAACGACATTCCCCGCCTGTCACCGGCCCTGATCACCAAGTACGCGACGGACCTACGGGCGCACCGCCTGCTGTGACGACGCCCGTCGTCGGGTTCGGTGCGCGGCCCGCCGCCTCCCGTCAGTACCGCATCATCCAGTGCTGCTCCGGCGGGTAGTCCGAGGCGCAGGTCCACAGGGTGAGGTAGGTGCCGTTGCCGGCCGAACCGCCCTTGTTGGTGATGCACTTGTCCGAGTACTTCGTCTTGATGGACCAGTCGTCCGACCAGAACTGCTGGCTGCGGTTGCCGCCGCTGTTGTCGCACGGCCACAGGGTGAGCACCGCGCCGTTGGTGCCGTACGCGTCGCCTCGCGGGGTCAGGCACTTCCCGCTCGCCTTGTGGACGATCTGGTAGTCGTCGCGGTCCCACTTCTGGAGCTCGTCCCCCGTGCAGTCCCACAGGGTGACGATGGTCCCGTTCGCCGTGCTGTTCCCCTTGGGGGTGGCGCACTTCCCGGGGTACCAGGTGCCGGGGCCGACCGGGGTGAAGAGCTCTCCCCAGTTGGGGCCGGCCGCCGAGGCCTGCGGGGCCATGGCCGTATGCAGGCCCACCGCCAGGAAGACCGCCGAGAGAAACGCCGCTGGCTTGCGCATGCGCATGACACGCCTTTCATCAGGCAGAACCACCGTCTGCAACACCGGTGAACCTAGCCAACGGCCGTGCGGCGAACGACAAGACCGCGGTTGACATGTCAGGTACGAAGCACCGCCACCGGACCGGCGGAGGCCCGGCGGAGGCCCCGCCGGGTGTCCCCGGCGGGGCGGTGGGCGCGTTCCGGCTCAGCCGAGGTCGCTGCGGTACCAGTTCCAGCTGGTGGCGTTCGCGTTGTCCCAGACCTTCTGCGGCCGGGAGACCCCCTCGTCGCGGCCGGAGAAGGTGTGCAGGGCGACCTCGTTCTTGCCGTCGTCGTCCTGGCCCTTGTTGTAGAGGACGCCGAGGTCGGCCTTGCCGTCACCGTCGAAGTCGCCGGCCACGAGCTTGCTGCGGTCGGCGTTCCAGCTGCCGGTGGTGGTGTCGTTGTTGTCCCAGGCGCGCTTCGGGGCGTTCAGGCCGTCGGCGCGGCCGTAGCCGATGTGGAAGGCCGTGCGGAAGTTGCCGGTCTTGTCCTGGCCCTCGTCGTAGAG
>NZ_JAIQLH010000008.1 GCF_020037025.1 Streptomyces huiliensis
CGGGCCCGGCGGCGCCGCACCAGGCCGCCCCGGCCGCTCCGGCGCAGCCCTACCGGGAGCCCGAGCCGCCGCCGGTCGCGCTCGAGGACGACATGCCCGCCGAGGACGACCCCGACCTCGACGACACCGCCCTCACCGGCCACGACCTGATCGTCCGCGAACTCGGTGCGACGGTGATCGAGGAGATCGCCAACGAGTAGCGGCGGGGCGGGCCGGAAGGGCGGGCTGGGAAAGGGGGGGCCGGTTGTCCGCCGGTCGCCCCCGGGTCCGGCTGGGCATGGTCGCCCCGGTCCGTCCGGGCATGCCCACCGCCGGGTACGCACTCGCCGTACCTCCCGAGCCTGAGTGCGCCCCGCCCCCCCGCCCCGGAATACGGCCCGCGGCGCCTCCTCGCTCCCCTCCCGCGCCCCGGTGACCCTCTGGCCCCAAGGCGCCTCTCAGCGCCCCACAGCGCCCCACAGCGCCGCTCGCGCCGTGAACCCACCGCCGGGCCGCCCTCCCCGGACTTCTTGCCCTCGCATGGCGCGCCGCGCCCGACGAACACGTAGGCTCGGGCTACCGACCCCGCGTCGGACCGCGCGACGCCCAGCCGTGCCGCACGGCGCGCCGTCGTACCCGTAGTCGCGAGAGCACAGGAGCGAAGCCGTGATCCCCGGTGGTGGCCAGCCCAACATGCAGCAGCTGCTTCAGCAGGCTCAGAAGATGCAGCAGGACCTCGCCGCAGCCCAGCAGGAGCTGGCGGAGACCCCCGTCGAGGGTTCGGCCGGCGGCGGCCTCGTGAAGGTGACCGTCAGCGGCGCCGGCGAGCTCCAGGGGCTGGTCATCGACCCGAAGGCCGTCGACCCCGAGGACACCGAGACCCTCGCCGACCTGATCCTCGCCGCCGTCCGCGACGCCAACAACGCCGCCCAGCAGCTCCAGCAGCAGAAGCTCGGTCCGCTCGCCCAGGGTCTCGGCGGCGGCATCCCCGGGCTGCCGTTCTGACACCGGCCACGACCGGGGCGGACCCCGACCCGGCCCCGACTCGTCCCTGAGCCGGCACCGAGCCGACCCTGATCCGGTCGCGTCGACCGGCCCTGACAGGCCCCGACCGGCTCCGGCTCACGGGCCGCACCGGAAAGCCCCACCCGAGAAGGAGAACCCGATCCGTGTACGAAGGCGTGGTCCAGGACCTCATCGACGAGCTGGGCAGGCTGCCCGGCATCGGTCCGAAGAGCGCGCAGCGGATCGCCTTCCACATCCTCCAGGCCGAGCCGACCGACGTCCGTCGGCTCGCCCACGCCCTCACCGAGGTGAAGGCGAAGGTCCGGTTCTGCGCCGTCTGCGGCAACGTGGCGCAGGAGGAGCGGTGCCGGGTCTGCCAGGACCCGCGCCGGGACCCGGCCGTCATCTGCGTCGTGGAGGAGCCCAAGGACGTCGTCGCCATCGAGCGGACGCGTGAGTTCCGCGGCCGCTACCACGTCCTCGGCGGGGCCATCAGCCCCATCGAGGGCGTCGGCCCCGACGATCTGCGTATCCGCGAGCTGCTGGCCCGGCTCGCGGACGGTGCTGTCACCGAGCTGATCCTCGCCACCGACCCCAACCTCGAGGGCGAGGCCACGGCCACGTACCTGGCGCGCATGGTGAAGCCGATGGGGCTCAAAGTCACCCGGCTCGCCAGTGGGCTGCCTGTGGGCGGAGACTTGGAATATGCCGACGAGGTCACGCTCGGGCGTGCCTTCGAAGGGAGACGACTTCTCGATGTCTGACGCAACGCTTCACGACGCCAAGCGCGAACCGGACGACTTCGTCGTCTCCGTCGCCGACTCGATCGAGAGCTTCATCGTCGCCGTCACCGAGGTGTCCCGCGGTGACGAACCGGACAGCGCCGTTCCGTTCCTGCTGCTGGAGATCTCCCAGCTCATCCTCACGGGCGGCCGGCTCGGCGCGCACGAGGACTTCCTGCCCGACGAGCGCTACGAGCCCGACGTGGGCCCGGAGCCGGACGTCGACGAGCTGCGCGAGCGGTTCGCCACGCTCCTCGACCCGGTCGACGTCTACTCCGAGGTCTTCGACCCGTACGTGCCGCGCAGCGAGCCCGTCGCCTGCCGGATTTCCGACGATCTCGCCGACATCATCACCGACCTGCGGCACGGCATGGCCCACTACCGGAACGGCCGCGTCAGCGAAGCCCTGTGGTGGTGGCAGTTCTCGTACCTCTCCAACTGGGGTCCCACCGCTTCCGCCTGCCTCCGGGCCCTCCAGTCCCTCGTCGCCCACGTCCGTCTCGACCAGCCCCTCGACGAACTCGACGGACTGGACACGGACGCCGTCGGCACGGAGGAGCAGTTGGAGGAGGAGGCCGGACGGGTCATGGCCGCGGAAATCGGCGGAACGGCCGCTCGGCTCCGCTCGCTCTGACGGGCGGTGGGTGACGGGCGGTGGGTGACGCGCGGCGGGTGTCGGGCGGCGAGGCGGCGGGCGGTGGTCAGCGGTCATCAGTCGTCGGGTAGCCATTCCGCTGCCCTCGCCGATTTCACGGCGGAATCAGGCCGGTTGAAGACCGATTGAAGGCCGATGGAAAGGCCGGTTGAAGGCCGATGGAAAGGCCGGTTGAAGGCCGGTTGAAGGCCGGTTGAAGAATCGCGTCTCCGCATGAGTACCCGCCGCAAGAACTCCCGTTTTCCCGTAAGGGGCGCCCCGGAGTTCCCGTAAGGGGCTTGCCGGGGCTTTCCCACGCCCCTTACGGGCTCCCCTGAACCCACGTCGGGGGATGGCCGACGACGTCTCAGCATGCGGCTCCCCGAGGGCTCGATCCCGCCGCTCGTTAGACTGAGCCGACCGCATTACACAGAGCTGCGAGGAGCGCACGTGGGCCTTGTCGTGCAGAAGTACGGAGGCTCCTCCGTTGCCGATGCCGAAGGCATCAAGCGGGTCGCCAAGCGAATCGTGGAAGCCAAGAAGAACGGCCACCAGGTCGTCGTCGTGGTTTCCGCGATGGGTGACACGACGGATGAGCTGATCGACCTCGCCGAGCAGGTATCGCCGATCCCTGCCGGGCGAGAGTTCGACATGCTGCTGACCGCCGGAGAGCGGATCTCCATGGCGCTGCTGGCCATGGCGATCAAAACGCTCGGCCACGAGGCGCAGTCGTTCACGGGCAGCCAGGCCGGCGTCATCACGGACTCGGTCCACAACAAGGCGCGCATCATCGATGTCACGCCTGGGCGCATCAAGCAGTCGGTTGACGCGGGCAACATCGCGATCGTGGCCGGCTTCCAGGGTGTGTCCCAGGACAAGAAGGACATCACGACGCTGGGTCGGGGCGGTTCGGACACCACCGCCGTCGCCCTCGCCGCCGCGCTGGACGCCGAGGTCTGCGAGATCTACACGGACGTCGACGGCGTGTTCACCGCCGACCCGCGCGTGGTGAAGAAGGCGCGCAAGATCGAGTGGATCTCGTTCGAGGACATGCTGGAGCTGGCGAGCTCCGGTTCCAAGGTGCTGCTGCACCGCTGCGTCGAGTACGCGCGCCGTTACAACATCCCGATCCATGTGCGGTCGTCCTTCTCGGGGCTCAAGGGCACATGGGTGAGCAACGAGCCTCCAGGAGGTCAGCCGGTGGAGCAGGCGATCATCTCGGGTGTCGCGCACGACACGTCCGAGGCGAAGGTCACGGTCGTCGGGGTGCCCGACAAGCCGGGCGAGGCCGCGACGATCTTCCGTGCCATCGCGGACGCCGAGATCAACATCGACATGGTGGTGCAGAACGTCTCGGCGGCGTCCACCGGTCTCACGGACATCTCCTTCACCCTGCCGAAGGCCGAGGGCCGCAAGGCGATCGAGGCGCTGGAGAAGACCAAGGGCCGCGTCGGCTTCGAGCACCTGCGGTACGACGACCAGATCGCCAAGATCTCGCTGGTCGGCGCGGGTATGAAGACCAACCCGGGGGTCACTGCGGCCTTCTTCGAGGCGCTGTCCAACGCGGGCGTGAACATCGAGCTCATCTCGACCTCCGAGATCCGCATCTCGGTCGTCACGCGCGCCGACGACGTGAACGAGGCCGTCCGCGCCGTCCACACCGCGTTCGGCCTGGACAGTGACACGGACGAGGCGGTCGTGTACGGCGGCACCGGGCGCTGACCCGCTTCCGGTTCCTCCGGTTCCGCTCCCGCGCGCGCTCCCGATCCCGGGGCCGGTTCGCCGGCCCCGGCGTCGCCCCGGTGTCGTCCTGCCGTCGTCCTGCCGTCGGGCACTCCGCCCGTCGGGCCAACCGATCGGCGGAGCAGGCGAGATGGTGCTTGGCGGCGTCCGCTGCCGGTCGCATCGAGGTGTGAACTCTCCCGTCGCCGGGGAGGGTTCGCCCAGGCGGTTCGCGGCGGCGACGGGGATCCGGCTCCGGTGGACGCGACCGGTGGCACCGAGTCCGCATCCCGCCGCCCTCGGATCACCGAACTCGTGGCGGCGGGGACGGGTGCTCGGCAATACTGGGGAACGTGTGAAGGTTCTGTGATCAAGTCATTGGTCCGGGCCCCTTGAACTGCGCGGACGTTCCGTTCGCGCGGGCGCTTCCCGTCGCGCGCGCTTCACGCCGCCCCTGACCGGCGGCGGTACGGGAGCGGCGCCAGGCCCGGCCGTCCGGCGGAGGCCTGCTTGCCGTCTTCGCTCAAGGAGGCCGGGGATCAGGGCGTTTCGCGGCATGAGGAAGGGCTGGTACGCATGGCGGCACACGGCGCGGCGGTCCGTGACACGTCGGCGGCCGGGGCGCTGAGCGCGTACAACCCTGGTGGGGGGAAGCGTGTCCAACAGGCGTGGCAGAGGTCATCAGCATCGCAACGGTCCCGAGGCGCGGAAGCGTCGCCGCGCGCTCGCGTACGCGTGCTGCGGGCGGTATGCCGGTGATCGCCCCCTGGTCTCCCACTCCGGCCACTTCCGCCACTCCGGACACCCAGGGCACTCCGGACGCGTCACCCGCCTCCGGCTCGAGCCCGGGCCCCGCCGACTCCACTGCCCCGGTTTCCCCGTCGGAGCGGACCACGGCACGCATCCCGGCCCAGCCCACCCGGGGCCAGGCCATCGACGCGCGGAGCGTCGGGGAGCGTCAGGAAGCGACGCGGCAAGCCCTGGCGCCCAGCGCTGACACGCCGATGGCCGTCGGCACCACCGTCGATCACCTCACCGAGACCTACCGGGCGCACTACCGGTCGCTGCTGGGTCTGGCCGCCCTGCTCCTGGACGACACCGCCTCCTGCGAGGACGTCGTGCAGGAAGCTTTCATCCGCGTGCACTCCGCCCGCAACCGGGTCCGCGACCCGGAAAAGACCCTGGCCTACCTGCGGCAGACTGTCGTCAACCTGTCCCGCTCCGCGCTGCGCCGCCGCATCCTGGGTCTCAAGCTGCTCTCCAAGCCGATGCCCGACATGGCGAGCGCCGAGGAGGGGGCGTACGAACAGCTGGAGCGAGACCAATTGATCAAGGCGATGCGCGGCCTGCAGCGCCGGCAGCGCGAGGTGCTCGTCCTGCGGTACTTCGCCGACATGACCGAGGCCCAGGTGGCCGACGTGCTGGGCCTCTCGCTCGGCTCGGTCAAGGCGTACGGCTCACGGGGCATCGCCGCGCTCCGTGTCGCCATGGAGGCTCCGGCATGAACCACCGCAACCCGGGCGACAGCCGCTTCGGCCACCGCCGCGGCAACCGATGGACGTCCTCCCCGAACGATCCGACGTCCACCCACCCCGGGCAGCCGCCCGCCGAACCGCCGCACCCGGGCGAACAGCACCCGAACGAGCAGCACGTGAACGAACACTCCCCCAACGAACAATCCCGTGCCGGGCAGCCTCTCGACGAGCAGCCCCTCGACGAGCAGGCGCTGCGCCGGATGTTGCAGGGCGCCGTGGAGAACCTCGAGCCCGCCGACGACGCGCTGGAGCACCTGCGCCGCGCCGTGCCCGCCCGGCGTACCCGCCGGCGCCAGGCGCTGGGCGGCGCGGTGGCGGCCGTGGTGCTCATCGGGGCGGCGGTGCCGGCTCTGATGCACGTCGCCGATACCGTCGGCGTCGGCGGCTCCGACGACCGTCCCGCCAACGCCGCCAACAGCCACCGGCACGCCGAGGAGACGGTCGGCGACGAGGGCCACCGCGGCGGTACCGCCGACCCCGCCCGGCCCGGTGGTGGCGACACGGCCGCCCGTGGCGAACACCGTGTCGAACAGCCGAGCGGCGACTCTGACGCCCCGCGGACGAGCCGGGAACCGAGCCGCCCCCGCGACAGCGTCGGCAGCGCCTCCCCGACGCCCGGTGTCACGCTCAGCGCCGCCGCCCCGACCTGCGACCGCGATCAGCTCGGCAAGGGCTCCGGTTCGGTCGGCGCCGCCGATGCCGCGGGCCGGGTCTACGGCGCGTTCCGCATCGTCAACGTCTCGCGGGCCTCGTGCGCGGTGACCGGCCCCGGGGAGCTGGTCGCCCAGACCGGAGGCGGCTCCCAGAAGGCACGCGTCTCGGTCGTCGACCACACCACCGGCGACCCGGCGGCCGGTCTCCCCGACCCGGAGCACGCCCCCAGTGCGGTGGTGCTCCGGCCCGGGCAGGCGTACGTGGTGAAGTTCGCCTGGGTCCCGACCGGGGACGGCGGAGCGTCGGGTTGTACCAAGACCGGCGGCAGCACCACCCCGCCCCCCGCAGCCGGCGCTCCCACCGGAACCGGCGGCGGCCGGGTCGCCGAAGCCCCCGCCGTCTCCCCGTCACCCTCCTCACCCGCCGTCGTGCCGCCCGCGACGCCCGCCCCTCCAGCGCCGACGGGCAGCGTCACCCTCACCAACACCCCGGTGGCCGGGGAGCCGGCCGCGGCGGAGGCCCGGATACCCGACGCGTGCGCCGGGACCGTCTACCACACGGGCCCCCTGCCGGCCGCCGCCCCGACCGCGTAGCCGCGAGCCGGCCTCCGCGAGCCGGCCTCCGCGGGGGCGGCCCGAACCTCAGGGCCGCCTGCCGTCACGCTCCGCGTTCCCCGTACCGTGTGGGGTGTGTACCGGTTCCTGCTGACTCCTCGCTGGTGGGGGATCAACGTCTTCGCCGTGCTGGCCATCCCCTTCTGCCTGTTCATGGGCAGCTGGCAGCTCGGCCGCTTCGAGACCCGCGTCGACTCGCACCACGAACAGCAGACCCAGGCCGACGAGGCGCGCCGTGCCGCCGCCACGCCGTTGCGCGACCTGCTGCCGGTGACGACGGAGACCTCGGGCCGCAAGGCCAGTGCCACCGGCCGCTACGACACCGGCCACCAGCTGCTCGTGCCCGACCGCGACCTCGACGAACGCAAGGGCTTCTACGTCCTGACGCCGTTGCGCACCGACGACGGCAAGGCGCTGCCCGTGGTCCGGGGCTGGGTACCCGGCGACGCCGGCTCGAAGGCGGACACGGCCAAGGTGCCGGCCCCGCCGCCCGGCCGGGTCACCGTCGCCGGCGCCCTCCAGTCGTCGGAGAGCGCGACGTCGAAGGGCGTGCGCACCGGCGGTCTGCCCACCGGCCAGCTGGGCGTGATCAGCGCCGCCTCATTGGTCAACCTCCTCCCGTATCAGGTCCATGACGCCTGGATCACGGCGACGGACGCGCCCGCCCCCCTGACCCCGGTGCCGCCGGCTGCCCCGCCCAACACCGGCCTGGACCTCAAGGCGTTCCAGAACCTCGGGTACACCGGTGAGTGGTTCGTCTTCGTCGGCTTCGTGCTCTTCATGTGGTTCCGGCTGTTCCGGCGCGAGGCCGAGGCCGAGCGGGACGCGCGACTGGGCCTCGCCCCGGACCCGGGACCGCTCGCCGCGGCAGCCCGGGCTACCGCTCACGGAACGGCCGACCAAACCAGCACGGCCGATCAGACTCCCGCGGCCGACCAGACCCCTGCGGCCGACCAGTCCTCTGCGGCCGGTTAGGGCCCAGCAGGCGGTCAGGGCCCCGCTTCCGAACAGCCGGACCCCGCCCCCGTGCCGGGCGTCACCCCGTAGCCGGGCGTCACGCCGTAGCGGGACTCCGGTGCTCCGGGCTGTCGTCACGAAGCTCGCGAAGCCCCAGATGACGCTCCGCGAAAGCGATCTCCAGCCGGAGCTGCTTGATCCGCTCCCCCACGACCAGTGAGCCGTGGCCGGCGTCGTACCGGTACACCTCGTGCGGGTGGCCGCGCTCCTCCAGCCGCCGCACGTAGTTCTCCACCTGGCGTATCGGGCAGCGGGGGTCGTTCACCCCGGCCGAGATGTAAACCGGCGCCCGGACGGCGTCCACGTAGGTGAGGGGCGACGAGGCGGCGAAGCGCTCCGGCACCTCTTCGGGGGTACCGCCCAGCAGCGTGCGGTCGAGAGCCTTCAGGGCCTCCATCTCGTCGTGGTACGCCGTGACGTAGTCCGCGACGGGGACGGCGGCGATCCCCACGGTCCAGGCGCCGGGCTGCGTGCCCACCCCCAGCAGCGTCAGGTACCCGCCCCACGAGCCGCCCGACAGCACCAGCTTCTCCGGATCGGCCAGCCCGGAGGCGACCACGTGCTCGCGGACGGCCGCGATGTCCTCCAGCTCGATCAGCCCGACGCGGTGCTTGAGCGCGTCCGTCCACGCCCGGCCGTAGCCGGTGGAGCCGCGGTAGTTCACCCGGACGACCGCGAAGCCGTGGTCCACCCAGGCCGCCGGGCCCGCGGCGAAGGCGTCGCTGTCGTGCCAGGTCGGACCGCCGTGGATCTCGAAGACCGTCGGGAAGGGGCCGTCACCCGCGGGCTTCTGCACCAGGGCGTGCACCTTGCCGCCGGGCCCGTCCACCCAGATGTCCTCCACCGGGACCGACTCGGGAGCCCGGATCACCCCGTCCGTCCCGGAGGGCGCCTCCAGCACCACGTGCCCCGCCGTCGAGCGGACCACGGGGGGCATCTCCGCCGAGGACCAGAGGAACTCCACCGACCCATCGGGACGCGCCATGGCGCTGGACACCGTGCCCGAGGGGGTGTCGAGGCGGCTCAGAGAGCCGTCCGCCAGGTCGTAGCGCCACAGCTCGCTGCGCGCGTGGTGGTTGTGCTCGACGAGCAGGGCGGAACCGTCGGGGTACCAGTCGGCGCTCAGGTCGCCCGGGAGGTCGAGGGATATCACGGTCTCCTCCCCGGTGACCGCGTCCCAGAGCAGGGGCTCCCACCGGCCGCGCCGCTGGTGCCCGAGGAGCAGCCGGGAGTCGCCGGGGACGGGGGAGAAGCCCGTCACCGACAGCCCGAGTTCCTGGGTGCCGCCCTGGGTGTCGTCCAGCTCGGCCGCGGTCGTGCCGTCCAGCCGGAGGATCCGGACCGCCGAGTGCATGGCGTCGCCGTGCTCGGTGTGCTCGACCGCGATCAGGGTGCTGTCGTGGGAGAGTCCGGCGACCACGGCCGACTCGTCGTGCCGGTAGATCTCCACCGGCTCGGAGCCCGGCCGGGCCACGTGGACCGACGAACCGGACTTGTCGGTGGACCGGCCGATCACCACCGTGCCGTCCCGGCCCAGGGCCAGCCCGCTCGGGTAGGAGGGTTCCAGGCCGGGCACCGCCGGCTCGTCCGCGCCACCGTGGAAGGGCTGCCGCATCCAGACGCCGAACTCGTCGCCGTCCGTGTCCGAGAACCACCAGATCCACTCGCCGTCCGGCGTCAGTATCCCGCCCGTGGTGCCGTTGGGGCGGTCCGTCACCTGCCGCCGCTCACCGCTCGCCCGGTCCCACGCGTACACCTCGTAGGTGCCCGTCGCGTTGGACGTGAACAGCGAACGGTCCGGCGCCTCTTCCGCCCATCCGGGCAGCCCCGTGCGGGGCGCCCGGAAGCGCTTCTCCCAGTCGGGCATGGACTCGTCGCCCCGCAGGGCCCCGTTGCTCTCAGTCATGACCCCATTCTGCGCCGAACCGCCGACATCCGGTCCGGCCGGCGCCGAGTCTGTGGACAACCACCCGCTTGTGGATAACTCCATAACCCCGACGGGTGGTTGTCGGCCCGGTCCGGCCGTTTGTGGGGCTGTTCGCCGCCCGCTGTCAGTGGCGCGACTCATAGTGGGGACATGTACGAGACACCGGAGGACATGACGGCTCTCCAGCACCTGCTCGACGACAGCTATGCCGGTGCGGGTCCTCATCTGCGAAGAATCATCGGTGAGGAGCGCCGGCTGGACGCGGCCGGAGTCGTGGCCGCCCTCGACGGCATCAACATCATGGCGCTGGCCACGGCCGGTGTCTCGGGCGACCCCCGGGTCGGTCCCGTCGACGGACACTTCTACCGGGGCCGCTTCCACTTCGGATCCGGCCCGGATTCGGTGCGCGTCCGCCACATCCGCGGCCGCCCGGCGGTCAGCGCCACCGTCTTCGACGGCCAACGGATGCAGATCACCGTGCACGGCAAGGCCGTTCGGGTCTCACCGGCGGAGGACCCGGCCCTGGAGAGCTGCCTGATCGAACTGCATGGGAAGGCGTTGTGGGACGAATGGCTCAAGGATGTGGCATGGGCCCGCATCGATCCCGAGAAGATGTTCACCTTCCACAACCCGGGGCCGTTCAGCCGACGCGCTCGGCCCAGCCCTCCGGAAGGTCCCCGGGGGCGACGGAGATGACCGAGTCGTCGTCCGCCCCGACGTACTCGGAGAACGTGATCCGGGCGAACTCCGGGACGACGTAGATCGGGTAGGTCGGTCCGGCGTCGCGGTAGGCGCGCATCTCGTCCAGGTGGTCGTTCTGGAAGCACACCGTCCGCTCGCCGTGCTGCCGGATCCAGTCGGGGAAGAAGATCACGCCGTGCAGACGGCGCTTGCCCGGCATGATGTTCACGGAGACCGAGGTGCCGGTGGGTTCGGTCCAGGACACCTTGTAGCTGTCCTCGTCGAGCTGTACGAGATCGACTTCCTGGTCCTTGACCCAGCGGCCGCCGACGTGACCGCTGTGGATGCGGTAGTCGATGGTGCGGTCGTTCTTCACGTACATCTCGTACTGCCAGCCGTTGGCGTAGGTGTAGACGAACCGGTGGCCGACGATTCCGGAGAGGTCCTGCGCCGGGATGAGGTCGCTGAGCGTACCCATGATCTACCTCCAAGGAGTGCGAAGTGGACACTTCATTTTGCAACAAAACTTGTTTGATGCAAAAAGAACTCACCGGCACAATGGAGTCATGGACACCGCGACAGAGTTCGGACGGCTGCTCGGCCCCCTGCGCCGCGCCGTGCTGCGCACCCGACGTTCGGAAGGGCTCCCCGACCTCCCGGAAGCACAGATCGAGCTGCTGCGCGTGCTCGCCGAGACCGGCGGCGTCACCCCGCGCGAGGCCGCCGCGCGCCTGCGCGCGGCGCCTTCCACCATCAGCAACCTCGTCCGCACCATGTCCGCCGCGGAGCTGGTCGAGCGCACCCCGTCCGCCACCGACCTGCGCACGGTCCAGCTGTCCGCCACCCCGCGCGCCCTCGACATGCTGGACCGCTACGACCGGACCAGCACCGCCGCCCTGCGCCGAGCTCTCGACGCCCTGCCCCCGGCCGGCCGTCAGGCCATCGACGAGGCCCTGCCCGCCCTGGCGGACCTGCTGATCACCCTGGAGCGGCAGGACGCGACCGACCGCCGCCGCGCCTGACGACCCGCCGGTCCTGACGTCCCGCGTCCCGACGATCCGCCTCCTGCCGACTGGCCGCTCCCGACGACCCGCCCGGACGGGCGGGACGCCGGGACGTCAAGCGCCGCCGACCAGCCCGGAACGGTAGGCGTAGCGAACGGCCTGAGCGCGATCGCGTGCGCCGGTCTTCGCGAAGACGCGGTTGATGTGCGTCTTGACCGTGGCACGGCTGAGGAAGAGGCGTTCGCTGATCTCGGTGTTGGACAAGCCTTCCGCGATCAGTGTGAGGATCTCCGTCTCCCGGGCGGTCAGCAGCTCCGACGGAGGTGGGGGCGTTCCCTCCGCCCCCTGAGGCGCAGAAGACGACTGAAGCGGCCGCGGTGCCCCGCCCGTCTGATCCATCCGCGGCACGGCGCCCGGCGGCCCCTGCGGGGGACCGCTCGGGCCGGGCCCGGCCGAGGGCAGCGAATCCGCGGAGGTGACGACCGCGATCAGACGTTCCTGGACCACCGGATCCATCCAGATCCGGCCCTCACGCACGGCCCGGATCGCTCGTTCGATCTCGTCCGCGCCCGCGTCCTTGGTGAGGTACCCCTTCGCCCCGGCCCGCAGGGCGGGGAAGACCGACGAGTCGTCCGCGTAGGTCGTCAGCACGAGCACGGCGATACCCGGGGCCTGTTCGCGGAGCGTCCGGGTCGCGGCGAGGCCGTCCGTCCCCGGCATCGCCAGGTCCATCAGCACGACGTCCGGCCGGTGCTCGTGAGCAAGGGCCACGGCCTCCGCGCCGTCGGCCGCTCCGCCCACGACCTCCATGCCCTCGTTCAGTCCGATCAGGAGCATCAGACCTTCGCGGGTGACGCGTTGGTCGTCGGCGACCAGCACCCTGATCGGAGCCACGGAATCGTTCACGCCGGTATCTCCATCTCCACGGTCCACCCCTCCCCGGCGGGCCCCGCGTGGGTGCGGCCGCCGACACGTTCGATGCGCTCGCGCATGCCCCGCAGACCGTTCCCGCCGCCGGTCCACGCCTCGGCGGGCGGCGCGGGAACTCCGTCGACGCCCCCGTCGACTCCCGCTCCCGCGGACCGGCCCTGGTCCGAGACGGTCAGCGTGGTGGCCTCCGGCGTGTAGCGCAGCACGACGGCGGTGGGCGAACCGGGGGCGTACCGGGCGGCGTTGGTCAACGCCTCCTGTGCTCCGCGGTAGAGCGCGAGGTTCGCTTCCGGCGCCAGCGCCCGGGGGTGCCCGGCGACCGACAGCGTGATGGGCAGCGCGAGGTCGCGGCGGCACCGGCCCACCAGGGCGGTGAGCTGATCGGCCACAGGCGCCTCGTCCCCGCGCAGGGCGGCGACGGCCTGCCGTGCGTCGGAGAGCCCCTCGCGGGTCAGTTCACCGCTGCGAACGATCAGTTGGTGCAGGGTCGGGTCGACCTGGCCCCGCTCGGCGAGCTTGCGGGCCCCTTCGAGCTGCACGGCGAGCGCGGACAGGGACTGCGCGAGGACGTCGTGCAACTCCCGGGCGATACGGGTGCGCTCGGCGACCGCGGCGGCCCGCGTCTGGGCCTCCCGCGAGTCCTCCAGCTCGGCGAGCAGCAGTTCGGCCTGGTCGTGCCGCAGCCGGGCCTGGCGGGCGAACATGCAGACGGCGCCGAGCACCGCGCACAGCAGAGCGCCGGCCGCCCCCGCCTGAAACGGGTTGCCCGACGTGCTGACGTACGCGCTGACGGCGGTGATCCCCGCGGTCAGCGGCACCGCCGGCACGACGGCGAGCCCGGGCCGCAGACGCGAGAAGAGCAGCGCGACGGCGGTGGAGACGGGGACGATCATCAGGGAACCAGGCTGGAGGAAGGCCAGGACGCTGCCGCCGGCCCCCAGGACCAGCGCCAGTCCGACGGTGACCGCCTCCGGCTTCCCGCGACGGGTCAGCGCCGCGACGGCCAGGGACGCCACGCAGGCGGTCAACGCCAGACTGACCGCGAGACGTTCACCGGTGAGGCCCGGACGGGGCCGGCCCTGCGCCACGGACAGAGTGGTGAAAACCAGGATCACCCAGAGCGCCAGGTGCATTCGGGCGCCCTGCCGCAAGGCGCGTACAGCCGCGCGCGACCGGGCCTCCGCGACCCTCGGACTGTCCCCCGCACGACCGCCGGGCGGCGTCGAACTCATGTCGGACAGCATAGGCGCGGCCGGGCCCGCGAAGCGCGAGCCCAGCCTCTGACGTGCGACGTTCACGCAGTCACCGAGTGGTTCGCGGTCGTGGAGGAGGACAGCCGGTAACCCCGGTACCGGATCACCACCAGTCGGGCCACCGCCTCGGAGAGCGCCATCAGGACGAAGGCCGCCACCCATGCCTGGGCCGAGGTGATCTCGTGCGTCCGGCTGAAGCCGGCTATGGCGTCGCCCGCGCCGTGCTCGTCGGCGAAGACGAAGCCCATCCGGAACGCCATGCCGAAGACCCAGAACGCCGCGGCGGCCGGCCCCGCCTTGGCGTACACCCCGTCGGCCCCGCGCCAGAGCCGCGTCGTGAGCCCGCAGAACACCCCCAGCACCACCCCCGCGCCGGCCAGCACCAGCTCCAGCACGAGATCGTTCCCGGCCGTCGGCACCTCGCGCAGGTAGTACACGGCGGTGGCACTGACCAGCACGACCGGCAGCACCAGGTTGGACAGGCTCAGACGGCTGCCGCGGGCCTGCCGCACGACGAGGAGGACGAGGATCGCGTTGACGATGTAATCGGTGGTGTTCACAGGAATAAGCCTGCTCGGATCGGCCTTCCCGATCGTCGGCCCCCGGGTTGACCACCGGGTGGAACCCGGGCGGAGACCCATCTCAACCCACGGGTTGACGCGCCCCCGGCACCCACGCTGAAGCTGGCCCACGATGCTCAACCTCAAGTGATCCGCATCACAACCCCACCCTCGCCCCGTCCGGTGACCGCTGACGGAAGACACGAAAAAGCCGGAGCCCCGATCCACTCTGTGGATCAGGGCTCCGGCCTGTGCAACCAAGTCGGGGTGGCGGGATTTGAACCCACGACCTCTTCGTCCCGAACGAAGCGCGCTGCCAAGCTGCGCTACACCCCGCTGCAACGAGCTCTACTTTAGCGGACGGGAGCCGGGAGACGAAATCCGGTTCTCGGGGAGGTGCAGGTGGGGGGTGGAGGGGAGCCGAGGGGGCCGCCGCTGTGCTGCGAGGCGGGCGGCCCCGGACCCGGGCCGGCGCGGGGTGCGGTCAGGCGTCGCGCGGGGTGAGGGTGAGGAGGGTGGCCTCGGGGGGGCAGGCGAAGCGGACGGGGGTGTAGCGGTTGGTGCCGCAGCCCGCCGAGACGTGGAGGTACGAGCGGTGCCCGCCCGCGCGGTGGGCGGAGAGGCCCTTGACCCGGTCGGGGTCGATGTCGCAGTTGGTGACCAGCGCCCCGTAGAAGGGGATGCAGAGCTGGCCGCCGTGCGTGTGACCGGCGAGGATCAAGGGGTAGCCGTCGGCCGTGAAGGCGTCGAGAACGCGCAGGTAGGGAGCGTGGACGACGGCGAGGGAGAAGTCGGCGTCCTGGACCGGACCGCCTTGGACGGCGTCGTACCGGTCGCGCTTGATGTGCGGGTCGTCGAGCCCGGTGAGCGCGATCTCGTTGCTGCCGATCTTCAGGTGACCCCGGGTGTTGGTGAGGTTGACCCAGCCGGCCTTGTCGAAGGCGTCCCGCAGTCCCTCCCAGGGGTTGTGGATCACGCCGACGGCCGGCGCGTTGCCGTTGAGGCCGTGCCGTCCGCTGGCCCGCTCGAAGAGGTAGCGGGCAGGGTTCCGCAGCTTGGGCCCGTAGTAGTCGTTCGAGCCGAAGACGTAGGCGCCGGGGAACTGCATCAGCGGGCCCAGCGCGTCCAGGGTCTCGGGAACGCCCTCCGGGTCGGAGAGGTTGTCCCCGGTGTTGATCACGAAGTCGGGGCGCAGCCCGGCGAGGGACTGCAGCCAGCGCTGCTTCTTGCGCTGCCCGCTCACCATGTGGATGTCCGAGACCTGCAGCACCCGCAGCGGCCGCATACCGGGCGGCAGGACGGGTACGGTCACCCGCCGCAGCCGGAAGGAGCGGACTTCGAAGCCGGCGGCGTAGGCGATGCCCGCCGCGCCGACTGCTGTGATTCCCAGGGGTACTGCGTATCGCGCGCGCATACGGCCATGGTCGCAGACGGCGGGGGCCGGCCGTGCCACGGGCCCGGTGGCGAGGGGGAGTTGTGGGGCCCGGGCGGCCGCGGGGGCCGGGGGCGTCGGCCGGGGGTGTCGTTAATACGGGGCGCGGGCGGGGGTGGGATGCGAAGATTGCGGCATGACCACGCTCAAGGCAAAGCTCCAGGACGACCTCACGGCCGCCATCAAGGCGCGCGACGAGCTGCGCTCCGCCACGCTCCGTCTCACCCTCTCGGCCATCGGTTACGAGGAGACCGCGGGCAAGCAGGCCCGTGAGCTCTCCGACGACGAGGTCCTGAAGGTGATCACGCGCGAGGCGAAGAAGCGCCGGGAGGCCGCGGACGCGTTCGCGAAGGGTGGCCGTGCAGACTCCGCCGAGCGGGAGCGGGCGGAGGGCGAGGTACTCGCCGGCTACCTCCCGCAGCAGCTGTCGGACGAGGAGCTCACCGCGCTCGTCGCCGAGGCCGTGGCCGAGGCGAAGGCCGGCGGGGCCGAGGGGCCGAAGGCCATGGGCGCCGTGATGAAGGTCGTCAAGCCCAAGGTCGGCAACCGCGCCGAGGGCGGCCGGGTCTCCGCCGAGGTCAAGCGGCAGCTTTCGTAAACGCGGGAGCGAGAAGGAGTAAACAAGGAGGGGCCTGCCGGACCGCGAGCGCGGTCCGGCAGGCCCCTCCTTGTTTCAGTGCCCGCGGCCGGGCTTCCCGTTCTTCCCCGTCTTCCCGGGCTTGTTGCCCTTCCGCCCGGAGCCGCCGCCCTTCTTGCCCTTCTCCTTCTTGTCGGAGTCACCGGTGTCGATGCCGGGCACCATGTCGAAGGTCGGCGCGGACCTGTCTTCCAGGGCGCCGTTCATGGCGTCCCGCCAGATCGGGCCCGGGGTGTCACCGCCGTAGACCTGGGCGTGGTAGACGCCGCCGATGGTGATGTCCTCCATCGAGACCTGGGTCTCGCCCGCTCCGCCGACCCAGACGGCCCCGGCCATGTTGGGGGTGTAGCCGACGAACCACGCCGCCTTGCGGCCGTCCGTCGTACCGGTCTTGCCCGCGCTGTCGCGGCCGCCGAGGCCGGCCTCCTTGCCCGTGCCGTCCTCGACGACGCCCTTCAGCAGGGTGCTGATCGTCTGGGCGGTCTCCTCGGACATGGCCCGGGAGCAGTTCGACTTCGGCACGTTCAGCGGCTTGCCGTTCGGGCCGAGCGCGGAGGAGACGACGACCGGCGTGCAGTAGGTGCCGCGGTTGGCGAAGGCCGCATAGGCGGAGGCCATGCTCAGCGGGGACATCGGCTGGGAGCCCAGCGCGATCGACGGGACGGCCTCGAACTTCCTGCCGTCGGCCCGCTTGAGGCCGAGCTTCTCGGTCATCTTCTGCACCGGGCAGAGCCCGATGTCACCGAGCAACTGGACGAAGTAGGTGTTGACCGACTTCGCCGTCGCCTCCGCCATGCCGTACGGGCCGGCCTCGCTCTTGTTCTCGTTGGTGAGCGACTCGCCGCCGTTCTTCCAGGAGGTGCCGCAGGTCTCCACCTCGTCCGGGTAGGACATCGAGAACGGGGAGGAGTACGACTGGTTGGCCGACTTGCCCTCCTCCAGGGCGGCGGCCGCGATGATCGGCTTGAAGGTCGAGCCGGGCTGGAAGCCGGTGGACCCGCCCTGGGAGAAGTTGGTCGACAGGTTGATCTGGGTCTGGTTCTTGCCGAAGCCGTACGGCTTCGACTGGCCCATGCCGAGCACCTTGCCCGACCCCGGCTCCACGATCGAGATCGCCGTGGCCACCGTGTCGCTCTGGTAGACGTGCTCGCTGATCGACTTCTGCACCGACTTCTGCGTCTGCGGGTCGAGGGTGGTGCGGATCGTCATCCCGCCCTCGTTCCACCGCTTGGCGCGGGCCTCCTTCGTCTTGCCGAAGGCGGGGTCCTGGAGGAAGGTCTGGCGGACGTAGTCGCAGAAGAATCCGGCGCCGTTGACGGCGGTGATGCAGCCGCTCTTGGGGCGGCTGACGTTGAGCTTGATCGGCTTGGCCTTCTCGGCGGCCAGCTGCGCGGGGGTGATGTTCTTCAGGTCGGCCATCCGCTGGAGGACCAGGTTCCGCCGCTTCGCGGCTTCCTTCGGCGCGTTGACCGGGTCGAAACGGCTGGGCGACTGGACGATGCCGGCCAGCAGCGCCGACTCGCCGAGGGTGAGGTCCTTGGCGTGCTTGCTGAAGTAGCGCTGGGAGGCAGCCTCGACGCCGTACGCCTGCTGCCCGAAGAAGGTGATGTTCAGGTAGTTGGCGAGGATGCGCTGCTTGCCCAGCTCCTTCTCGACCTGGATGGCGTACTTCAGCTCCTTGACCTTGCGGCCGATGGTCTGCTGCGTGGCGACGGCGACCTTGTCCGGGTCGTCGCCGGCCTCCTCGATGAAGACGTTCTTGACGTACTGCTGGGTGAGGGTGGACGCGCCCTCCGAGACCCCGCCGCTCTGCGCGTTGCGGTTGAGGGCGCGGAGCACGCCCTTGAGGTCGACCGCGCCGTGCTCGTAGAAGCGCGCGTCCTCGATGGCCACGATCGCCTTCTGCATGTACGGGGAGATCCGGCTCAGCGGGACGACCGTGCGGTCGCGGGAGTAGACCTTGGCTATCTCCCCGCCTTCGGAGTCGAGGATGATCGTGCGCTGGCTCAGCGGGGGCGTCTTGAGGTTGGCGGGGAGTTCGTCGAACCCTTCCACCGTCCCCTTGGCCGCCAGCCCGAACGCGCCGACGGCCGGCAGGGCCAGACCGGCCAGCAGAACTCCGGAGAGGACGCTGACGCCGAGGAACTTGGCGGCCTGCTGGGCCCCCGAAGAGGCCCCCCCGCCCGAGCGCTTCATAGCCATGAAGGAAAGCCTACGTTCTCATTCGGCGGACAGACGCCCGTGTGTTCGCCTACGCTGTTTTACGCCAGCCACTGCGGCTTCTTCAGCATCACCCGTGCCTTCACTCCTGTAGGTGATGAGGTGTGTCCGTATTGCCGCATGTGTTGCTGACTGTCCTGTGCGAGAAGAGTGAAGTGTCCCTGTCTGCACAGGAATGTCACTGATGTCGTCAGGTCACTCCGTTGGGTGATCTGCCGCGTACGCATAGTCCGTTCGGGCCATTCAAGATTGGGCCCGAAGGGGGTGTTGCCCCCTGTCCTGCTTCCGTAACGTCCTCAACTGGCAACGGTGAATATGCCGCTGCCGCCGTGGGGGAGCCTCAATTCGGGAGAGGACGGCGCCAGCATGGGCTGGGTAACCGACTGGAGTGCGCAGGCTGCCTGCCGCACTACCGATCCGGATGAACTGTTCGTTCAGGGCGCAGCGCAGAACAGGGCCAAGGCGGTCTGCACCGGGTGTCCGGTCCGCACCGAGTGCCTGGCCGACGCGCTCGACAACCGCGTCGAGTTCGGCGTCTGGGGCGGGATGACCGAGCGCGAGCGGCGGGCGTTGCTCCGGCGCCGGCCGACGGTCACGTCCTGGCGCAGGCTGCTGGAGACCGCCCGCACGGAGTATGAGCGCGGCGCCGGCCTCCTGCCGCTGGGCGAGGAGGAGTACGACGCGTACGCCGCGGCCGGGTAGGCCGATCGGCGGCGGTGGACCGGACTACCCGGCTCCACACGCGGGCCTTCCAATCCCTCCGGCCGTTCCCTCCGGACGCTCCGTTTCACCACTCCGTCCGGCCCGGACCCCGTCGGACCCGGCCCGTCCAGCTCGCCGTGGTCGCGGCTATTCCGTCCGGCCCGCTTGGTTCAGGCCCGCCTGGTTCAGGTCCGCTTGGTCCGCCCGGCCCGTCCCCTGCCGGCCTATTCCTTGCTGGGGCGGTACGGCACCCTCGGTCACCTCACCCGCTGCCGACTCCTCCTGCCCGGCCAGCCGGTCGCCGATGGCCCGCAGCCCGGAAAGGTCGTGGACGTCACCGGGGAGCGCCGGCACCTCGGCCACCGGGACGTCCGGGTGCAGCGCGGTGAAGCGGTCACGGGTACGCCGCTCGCGCGCGAGCACCCGCATGCGCTCCGCGTGCAGGCGCAGGAGCCCCGCGGCGAGCCCCTCGGCGGAGAGCGCAGCACCACCAGCCGCAGCACCACCCGCCGGAGCGGCACCCTCGGCAGCGGAGCCCGACGCTTCCACCCCGGCGGAATCCGGGGCTTCCGCATCGCAGGTATCGGAATCGCCGGTAGCGGATGCGGTACCAGCGGCGACGCCGCGTGCGGCACCGACGGAATCCGCGTCCGCGCTCGCTGATGAGGACGAGGGCGCGGATGCGGATCCCGATGGTGCCGGCGCTGCCGAAGCTGCTGTTCCTGACGGTGCCGCGGAGTCTGCCGACACCGTGGGCACTCCGGGTGACACGGGCTGGGGGAAGCCGCTCTCGGGAGAGGATGTGTCGAGGGGAGTGACGGTGCCAGGGTCGTCAGCGGTACGTGTCCCAGCTTGCCCGCTGCCACGATCCACAATGCCGGAACCGGCAAGATTTTCTGTGTAATCCGCCGTCGCGGTGCCACCCGCGTGCGCCGGGGACCGCACGGGCTCGGCCGGTCCGCCGGTCTCGCCGGCAGACGACTCGGCCGATGACTCGGCCAACGCCTCGGCCGCCGCGAGCGCGCGCTCGGCGGAGAGGCGCGCGGCACCGCTGCCGTGCACCCGGTTGAGCACCAGTCCTGCCAGCGGCATTCGCTCGGCGGCCAGCCGCTGGACGAAGTAGGCGGCCTCCCGCAGCGCGTCCCGCTCGGGTGCGGCGACGACGAGGAACGCCGTCCCCGGGGCCTGCAGCAGGCGGTACGTGGCATCGGCACGCGTACGGAAACCGCCGAACATCGTGTCCATCGCCGCCACGAAGGTCTGTACGTCACGGAGCAGTTGGGCACCCATCAGTTTGTTCAGGGGGCCGCTCATCACCGACATGCCGACGCCCAGGAACTTCATCCCGGCCCGTCCGCCGATCTTCGCCGGGGCCATCAGCAGCTTGATGAGCTTGCCGTCCAGGAACGACCCCAGCCGGCTCGGCGCGTCCAGGAAGTCCAGCGCCGAACGGCTCGGCGGGGTGTCGACGACGATCAGGTCCCACTCGTCGCGGGAGCGGAGCTGGCCGAGCTTCTCCATGGCCATGTACTCCTGCGTACCGGCGAAGCCGGCCGACAGCGACTGGTAGAAGGGGTTCTCCAGGATCGCCCGGGCGCGCTCCTTGTCGGCGTGCGCCTCGACGATCTCGTCGAAGGTCCGCTTCATGTCGAGCATCATGGCGTGCAGTTCGCCGCCGGCGGCGGCGTCGACGCCGGGGACCCGGCGCGGCACGTTGTCCAGTTCCTCGATGCCCATCGACTGCGCGAGCCGGCGCGCCGGGTCGATGGTGAGCACGACCACCCGCCGGCCGCGCTCCGCCGCCCGCAGGCCCAGCGCGGCGGCGGTCGTCGTCTTGCCGACCCCGCCGGAACCGCAGCACACGACGATCCTGGTACGGCGGTCGTCCAGGATGGGGTCGATGTCGAGCGCGGTCGTCCTGTCCAGGCTCACTGGGCCCCCTCGGTCGTTCGGCTCGTGCCGTCGTGCGACGTGCCGTCCTGCGACGCGGCGATCCGCCGCCCCGCGCCGTCCCGCCGGACGATGTCCTGTTCCCGCAGCGCACGCGCCATGCGGTACAGGCCGGCCAGGTCCACGCCGTCGCCCAGCAGCGCCAGTTCGCTGGTGGGCAGGGCGAGTTTGGCCAGGCGGGCGCGGCCGAGGCGTTCGAGCGCCAGGCGCCCGGTGTGCTCGCGCGCCTCGTCGAGCAGCGGCCCGACCAGGGTGCCCGCCGCGCCAGCCCGGCCGCCGCTGCCGGACGACGTCCGGGCCAGGGCCTCGGCGAGGGCCGCGGCGACGGCGTCGCGCCGGCCGTTCGCGGCCTCCTCGACTGCGGCCTCGTCGAGGACCTCGGGACGCACCATGTTGATGACCACGCCCCCGACCGGCAGCCCCGCGGCCCGCAGCTCCGCCACGCCGTCCACCGTCTCCTGGACCGGCATCTCCTCCAGCAGCGTCACCAGGTGCACCGCCGTCTGCGGCGACTTGAGGACGCGCATCACGGCCTGCGCCTGGTTGTGGATCGGACCGATCCGGGCCAGGCCCGCCACCTCGTCGTTGACGTTGAGGAAGCGGGTGATGCGGCCGGTCGGCGGGGCGTCCATCACGACGTGGTCGTAGACGAAGCCGCCCGCACGGTCCTTCCGGCGCACGGCCTCGCACGCCTTGCCGGTCAGCAGGACGTCCCGCAGGCCGGGGGCGATGGTCGTCGCGAAGTCGATCGCGCCGAGCTTCTTCAGGGCGCGGCCTGCGCTGCCGAGCTTGTAGAACATGTGGAGGTAGTCGAGGAGGGCGCGCTCGGCGTCGATCGCCAGCGCGTACACCTCGCCCCCGCCGGGTGCGACCGCGATCTTGCGTTCCTCGTAGGGAAGCGCCTCCGTCTCGAAGAGCTGGGCGATGCCCTGCCGGCCCTCGACCTCGACCAGCAGTGCGCGTTTTCCCTCGGCCGCGAGGGCGAGGGCGAGAGCGGCGGCGACGGTGGTCTTGCCGGTTCCGCCCTTGCCACTGACGACATGGAGCCTGCTCATGATGCGGAGCCTAACCAGTCGCCGCGCGGGCTACGCACGAGGCTGTCAGTGTGAGGCATTACAGTCGGGCCATGACCAAGTGGGAATACGCGACCGTGCCGCTTCTGGTGCACGCGACCAAGCAGATTCTGGACACCTGGGGCGAGGACGGGTGGGAGCTCGTCCAGGTCGTTCCCGGCCCGAACAACCCCGAGCAGCTCGTGGCGTACCTGAAGCGGGAAAAGGCGTGAGTGCCGTCGAGGACAGGCTCGCGGAGCTCGGCCTGACCCTGCCGGAGGTCGTGCCTCCGCTGGCCGCCTACCAGCCGGCCGTGCGCAGTGGCGCGTACGTCTTCACCGCGGGCCAACTGCCCATGGTGAAGGGGTCCATTCCCGTCACGGGCAAGGTCGGCGCCGAGGTCAGCCCCGAGCAGGCCAAGGAGCTGGCGGGCGTCTGCGCGCTGAACGCCCTGGCCGCCGTGAAGTCGGTCGTCGGCGACCTGGACCGGATCGTCCGGGTCGTGAAGGTGGTGGGCTTCGTCGCCTCCGCCCCCGACTTCACCGGCCAGCCCGGTGTGCTGAACGGCGCCAGCGAGCTGCTGGGCGAGGTCCTCGGCGACAAGGGCGTGCACGCGCGGTCCGCGGTGGGTGTCGCGGTGCTGCCGCTGGACGCGCCGGTCGAGGTCGAGCTCCAGGTGGAGGTCGCGGGCTGACGTCCGTCCGGGTCCGGGGCGGTGGGATCCGTCCGCTGCCGGACCGGGGCCGGGTGCGCGGCGGAGGCGGTCCGAGTGCCGCCGCGCCGTGCCGAGTTCCGGCCTGCCGGAGGCCCGTGGCGTCGATCGCCGCGGGCCTTCCGCGCCCCCTCGAACATCCGCGCACCAGCGCATAGCATCCGGCCATGGTGACGACGAGCGGCCGGACGGACGGCGACGGAGCGAACGATCGCGAGGGCGGCCGGACGAACGGCCAGTGGTATCCGCCCGAGTGGCCCGACCGGATCAGGCGGCTCGCGCACGGCGAGCTCGAACCCGTACCGCCCCGGCGCGCGTCCACCGTCCTGCTGCTGCGGACGGACGCCGACGGCGTACCGGCCGTGCACATGCTGCGCCGACGCGCCTCCATGGCTTTCGCGGGCGGCGCGTACGCCTATCCGGGCGGCGCCGTCGACCCCCGCGACGAGCGGAACCTGCCGTGGGCGGGGCCCTCGCCGCGGGAGTGGGCCGCTCGGCTCGGCGTCGAACCGGCGGTGGCGCAGGCGGTCGTCTGCGCGGCCGTCCGCGAGACCTTCGAGGAGGCGGGCGTGCTGCTCGCCGGGCCGGATCCGGCCACGGTCGTCGCGGACACCACGGGCGAGGACTGGGAGGCCGACCGGGCCGCGCTCGCCGGACACGAGCTGTCGTTCGGCGACTTCCTGGAACGGCGTGGGCTGCTGCTCCGCAGCGACCTGCTGGGCGGCTGGGCGCGCTGGATCACCCCGGAGTTCGAACCCCGGCGGTACGACACCTGGTTCTTCGTGGCGGCCCTGCCCGAAGGGCAGCGCACCGCCGGCGTCTCGACCGAGGCCGACCGCGCCGTCTGGATCCGCCCCGCCGAGGCCGTCGCCGGATACGACCGCGGCGAGCTGCTGATGATGCCGCCCACCGTCTCGACACTCCGCGCGCTGCTGCCGTACGGGAACGTGCCCGGGGTGCTGGCGGCGGCCCGTGAGCGGGATCTCACCCCGGTGCTCGCACAGGCCCGGCTCGTCGGGGAAGAGATCGTGCTGAGCTGGCCCGGGCACGAGGAGTTCACCAAGCACCTCGCCTCCCGTCCGCAGGACCCTCCGCACACCCCAGCGACCTCGACCTCGGGAGCCGACGCATGACGTACGCAGCCGTACCCGCCGAGCCGCCGGGGCGCCCGCGCGCGGGCAGCCCGGCCGGTTCCGCCACCCCGCGCGCGACCTGCGTCCTCGCGCCCAACCCGTCCGCGATGACGCTCGACGGCACCAACACCTGGCTGCTGGCCGAGCCAGGGTCCGACGAGGCGGTGGTGGTCGACCCCGGCCCGCTGGACGAGTCCCACCTGCGGGCCGTCATCGCGGCGGCCGAGGAGTCGGGACGGCGGATCGTCCTGGCCCTGCTCACGCACGGGCATCTCGACCACTCCGGCGGCGCCGAGCGCTTCGCCGAGCTGACGGGCGCGCCGGTGCGGGCCGTGGACCCGGCCCTGCGCGTGGGCGGCGGAGGGGGACTGGCCGCGGGCGACGTCATCACCGTCGGCGGCCTGGAGCTGCGGGTCGTCCCCGCGCCCGGCCACACGGCCGACTCCGTCTGCCTCCACCTGCCCGCGGACCGGGCCCTGATCACCGGCGACACCGTGCTCGGCCGGGGCACCACGGTCGTGGCGCACCCCGACGGACGGCTCGGCGACTACCTCGACTCGCTGCGCCGCCTGCGGACGCTGGCGGTCGAGGAGGACGTACGGACGGTCCTGCCCGCCCACGGCCCCGTACTGGACGACGCGCGGGGCGTCCTGGAGTACTACCTGGCCCACCGCGCCAAGCGCCTCGCCCAGGTGGAGACCGCCGTCGAGGCGGGGCACCGCACCCCCGCCGAGGTCGTGGCGCACGTGTACGCGGACGTGGACCGCGCCGTGTGGCCGGCGGCGGAGCTGTCGGTCCGGGCGCAGCTGGACTACCTGGGCGAGCACGGGCTGATCTAGCGGCTCGGAGCCGCGAGACAAGCGCCCGAGCACGCCGTAGGAGGGCCCCGCCGGAACGGGACCCTCCTACGGGCGGGCGCGGCTCGGCGCCCGCGAGGTCAGCGGGACCGCTTGGCCAGTCGCTCGACGTCCAGCAGGATCACTGCGCGCGCCTCCAGGCGGAGCCAGCCGCGGCCGGCGAAGTCGGCGAGCGCCTTGTTGACCGTCTCGCGGGAGGCGCCCACGAGCTGCGCCAGCTCCTCCTGGGTGAGGTCGTGCACCACGTGGATGCCCTCCTCGGACTGCACGCCGAACCGGCGCGACAGGTCCAGCAGCGCCTTGGCGACGCGGCCGGGGACGTCCGAGAAGACGAGGTCCGACATGGAGTCGTTGGTGCGGCGCAGGCGGCGCGCGACGGCGCGCAGCAGGGCGGTGGCCACCTCCGGGCGGGCGTTCAGCCAGGGCTGGAGGTCGCCGTGGCCCAGGCCGAGGAGCTTGACCTCGGTGAGGGCGGTCGCGGTGGCGGTCCGCGGCCCGGGGTCGAAGAGGGACAGTTCGCCGATCAGCTCGCCCGGGCCCAGGACGGCGAGCATGTTCTCGCGGCCGTCGGGGGAGGTGCGGTGGAGCTTCACCTTGCCCTCGGTCACCACGTAGAGGCGGTCGCCCGGGTCGCCTTCGTGGAACAGGGCGTCGCCCCTCGCGAGAGTGACCTCGCCCATGGAGGCGCGCAGCTCAGCGGCCTGCTCGTCATCGAGCGCCGCGAAGAGCGGGGCGCGCCGCAGAACGTCGTCCACGAGTTCTCTCCTTGTCGACATGCACAGAGGACCGTGGTCCCCATGATGCCCGTCGGTAAAACTGTGTGATCAAACACAAGTGTGGCGCATCGTCGCCGGAAGCCCTACGGCAGGGGTCCGATTGGGCTGTGCTTTTCCCGCGCCCGGGGCGGATGTCAGTGCCGGGCTTTAGTCTGGCCGGGTGTCCAATACGCCGGTGAGAGCACAGGGCAAGGGGGCCGGGAGGGTGACCTCGACCCGTGATTCCGCTGTGGGCGAACAGCCCGCGGTGAAATCCGCAAAAGACGCAAATGCCGCCAAACCGCGGGCCCGGAGAGGGGCCGGTGAGACAGTGGGCGAGAAGGCTGACGGGAAGTCGGAGACGGCGCTGTCGGCCGAACGGGGGGCGCCGCCGGCGGGGGCGAAGAAGACCGCCGCGAAGGAGGCTCCCACGAAGAAGGCTGCCGAGAAGAAGGTGCCCGCCGCCAAGAAGACGCCTGCCAAGAAGACACCCGCCGCGAAGGCGCCCGCCAAAAAGGCCGCGGCGGCCGGGAAGGCCCCCGGTGCCGAGTCCGCCGGCGGCGGCGCCCGTCCGGAGTCGCGTACCGCGCTCGTCCGGCGCGCCCGGCGGATCAACCGCGAGCTCGCCGAGGTGTACCCCTACGCCCACCCCGAGCTGGACTTCGAGAACTCCTTCCAGCTCCTCGTGGCCACGGTTCTCTCCGCCCAGACCACCGACCTGCGCGTGAACCAGACCACCCCGGCCCTCTTCGAGGCGTACCCCACCCCGGAGGACATGGCGGCGGCCGACCCGGAGCGGCTGGAGCAGCTGATCCGCCCGACGGGCTTCTTCCGCGCGAAGGCCCGGTCCCTGCTCGGGCTCTCCGCCGCCCTCCGCGACCGCTTCGACGGCGAGGTGCCCGGCCGCCTCCAGGATCTCGTCACGCTCCCCGGCGTCGGGCGCAAGACGGCCAACGTGGTGCTGGGCAACGCCTTCGGCGTCCCCGGCATAACGGTCGACACGCACTTCCAGCGGCTCGTCCGCCGCTGGCGCTGGACGGCGGAGACCGACCCGGAGAAGATCGAGGCCGAGGTCTGCGCGCTCTTCCCGAAGAGCGACTGGACGATGCTCTCGCACCGCGTCATCTTCCACGGCCGCCGCATCTGCCACTCGCGCAAGCCCGCCTGCGGCGCCTGCCCGATCGCCCCGCTCTGCCCCGCGTACGGCGAGGGCGAGACCGACCCGGAGAAGGCGCGGAAGTTGCTCAAGTACGAGAAGGGCGGCCTGCCGGGCCAGCGGCTGAAGCCCCCGCCGGACTTCCCGGGCCCGCCCGCGCCCCCGCTGGGAGCCGAGTGAGGGTGCCGCCGCGCGGGGGCACGGCGCGGATTCCACGAGAAGACGCGGATTTCCACGAGAAGACCAGGGAACGCCCGGCAACGGCCGGGAAGATCGTCGGGAACATTGGGGAAGCGCATGAGGAGCACGTACGGCCGGGACAGCCGTGAGATCACCGTGACCGCCGAGGGGCTGCCCGAGTGGCTGGAACCGGTGGCGCGCTTCCTGACGACCGTCGAGCCGCACCAGCTGAGCCGCTTTCTGCCGCCGGAGACCGGAGGGCGCCTCTCCGCGGTGCTGGTCCTCTTCGGCGAGGGGCAGGACGGCCCCGAGCTGCTGCTTCTCGAACGCTCCGGCACGCTGCGCTCGCACGCCGGCCAGGCGTCGTTCCCCGGGGGCGCCCTCGACCCGGAGGACGGCGAGCCGGCCGACGGCGGCCTGGTCCGGGCGGCGCTGCGCGAGGCGGAGGAGGAGACCGGCCTGAACCCCTCGGGCGTCCAGGTCTTCGGGGTGCTGCCGGACCTCTACATTCCGGTGAGCGGGTTCGTCGTGACGCCGGTTCTCGGCTGGTGGCGCGAGCCCAGCCCGGTCGGCCCGGTCGACCCCGCGGAGACCGCGCGGGTCTTCACCGTCCCCGTCGCCGAGCTCACCGACCCGGCGAACCGGGCCACCGCCGTCCACCCCAGCGGTCACCGCGGCCCCGTCTTCCACGTGGGTTCGGCGACGGTCTGGGGCTTCACCGCCGGGGTGATCGACCGCATCCTGCACTACGCGGGCTGGGAGCGGCCCTGGGACGCCGGCCGGGAGGTGCTGCTCGACCGGACCGCCTGACCGCGCCCGCGGCGGCCCGGACCCCGCTCCTACGCATCCCCCTACGGCCCGCCACCGACGTCGACCGCAATGCGAGGCACCCTTCGGTGAACGTTCTGGACATCGTGCTGCTGCTGGCCGCCGCCTGGTTCGCGGTCATCGGTTACCGCCAGGGGTTCGTGGTCGGCGTGCTCTCGGTGATCGGCTTCCTCGGCGGCGGCCTGGCCGCCCTCTACGCGCTGCCCGCGATCTGGGACAGCGCGACCGGGGACCGCACCCCGGGCACCCCGGCGGCCATCGCCGCGGTAGTCATCGTCATCGTCTGCGCCTCGGTGGGCCAGGCGGCCACCACCCACCTGGGGAACCGGCTGCGCCGCCACATCACCTGGTCCCCGGCCCGCGCCCTGGACGCGACGGGCGGGGCGCTGGTCAACGTGGTGGCGATGCTGTTGGTCGCCTGGGTGATCGGCTCGGCCCTGGCGGGGACGTCGCTGCCGACGCTCGGCAAGGAGGTCCGCACCTCGAAGGTGCTGCTCGGCGTGGCCCGGGTGGTCCCCGCACAGGCCAACACCTGGTTCGCGGACTTCAGCACGGCCCTCGCCCAGAACGGCTTCCCGCAGGTCTTCGCGCCCTTCTCGACCGAGCCGATCACCTCCGTCCCGGCCCCCGATCCCGCGCTCTCGGGCAGCGCCGTCGCCGCCGAGGCACAGCGGAGCGTCGTGAAGGTGGTCGGCAACGCGCCGGGCTGCGGCAAGGTCCTGGAGGGCAGCGGCTTCGTCTTCGCGCCGCAGCGGGTGATGACCAACGCCCACGTCGTCGGCGGGGTGACGGACCCGACCGTGCAGGTGGGCGGGCGAGGGCGGCTCCTCGACGCCAAGGTGGTGCTCTACGACTGGAAGCGCGACATCGCCGTCCTCCAGGTCCCCGGGCTCCGCGCCCCCGAGCTGCGTTTCGCCCGCGCCGAGGCGGAGAGCGGCATGAGCGCCATCGTCGCCGGCTTCCCGGAGAACGGCGCCTACGACGTCCGGTCCGCCCGCATCCGCAGCCGCGTCGACGCCAACGGCCCGGACATCTACCACCGCGGCTACGTCCGGCGCGACGTCTATTCGCTGTACGCGACCGTGCGGCAGGGCAACTCCGGCGGTCCGCTGCTCACGCCGGACGGGCGGGTCTACGGCGTGGTCTTCGCCAAGTCGCTCGACGACGCGGACACGGGGTACGCCCTGACGGCGGACGAGGTCCAGGAGGACGTCGCGGAGGGGCGTACGGCCGTGGAACGCGCCGACACCCAGGGGTGCGCGCTCTGACCCGCCCCGCGCCGACCCGCCCGGCGCTCTGGGCCCGCCCCGCGGAAGCGGCCGGTCCGGGGGCGCAAGAGCGCCCTCAGAGGGTGCGACGGGGGCGTGAAGGCGGGGGCCGCGCTATGGGCGCGAGCCCCCCGCGCCACGGGGAGCCGGGCCGAGGCCCGGTGATCAGCGCCCGCGGGGATGGCGCAGCCGCGCCGACACCCAGCGCGCGCGGCGCCGGATGATGCGCGGGATCCCGAGTTGGGGGTCGGCACCGTCCCCGGGCGTGAGGAAGCCGTGTGCTCCCTCGACCCTCTCGGGTGCTTCGGTCACCACAGTCACCGCGGCATCGTCATCGGCGCCGCGCTGCTGAGTCAGGTCGCGATGGTCGTGCGTCCAGCCCATACCCGGTCCTGTGCCCGGGGTGGAAGGTCGGTAATCGCCGTCGCGGTGGGCAATTGGCCTATGCACGGGGCAATGACCGTTCGTCGGCCAACCGTTCGAGTGGTTCCTCCGCTGCCCCAGGCCGTCCCCGCTACCGGTCGGGCTCGGGGTCCTTCAACCAGCCGATCAGCTCCGCCGAGAACGCCGCCGGGTCCTCTTCGTGCGGGAAGTGCCCGAGGCCCTCGAAGAGCCGCCAACGGTAGGGAGCCTCCACGTACTCGCCCGACCCCGCCGCGCTGCGGGTCCGCATCACCGGATCGAGCGATCCGTGGACGTGCAGCGTCGGGACGCGCACCGGCCGCTTCATCCGCCGGTTGAACTGGATGCCGTCCGGCCGCGCCATCGACCGCACCATCCACCGGTAAGGCTCGACCGAGCAGTGCGCCGTCGACGGGATCGTCATCGCCCGCCGGTACACGTCGACCGTCTCGTCCTCCGGCTGCCGCGGCCCCGACCAGTCCCGGATCAGCCGGCCGACCAGCGTCGCGTCGTCCGCGACCAGCCTGCGCTCCGGGATCCACGGCCGCTGGAAGCCCCAGACGTACGACCCGGCGGCGGTCTGCTGCGGGTCGGTGAGCATCGCCGACCGCCACCGCCTGGGGTGCGGCATCGACGACACCACCAGCCGCCGCACCAGCTGCGGCCGCATCACGGCCGCCGTCCACGCCAGGTACCCGCCGAGGTCGTGGCCGACCAGGGCCGCGTCCGGCTCGCCCAGCGAACGGACCACCCCGGTGATGTCCAGGGCGAGGTTGGCCGGATCGTAGCCCCGGGGCGTCCGGTCGCTGCCGCCCACCCCGCGCAGGTCCATCGCGACCGCCCGGAACCCGGCCTCCGCCAGCGCGGTCAGCTGGTTTCGCCACGTCCACCAGAACTGCGGGAAGCCGTGCAGCAGCAGCACCAGCGGCCCCTCGCCCATCTCGGCGATGTGGAACCGCGCCCCGTTCGCCGCGACCTCCCGGTGCGTCCAGGGCCCGTCCGGGCGCACCACCGCCGTCGGCGACGCGGCGGAGACCGCCGGCGCCGCCTGGGCCGGAGCCTTGGCGGGTTCGGGAGACGCGGGCGCTGCGGAGGTATCGGGCACCGTCATACGGACGAGCGTGTCACAGATGCGTCCGCGGAGCGCGTGTCCGTCAAAGGACGGGGGTGCGGCTTGACCGTGCTCAGGACGGCCGCCGTCTCCTTGGCCGACGCCATGGTCCGCTCCGGCTTGCTGATCTTCTTCAGCTTGCTGATCGCCAGCAGCCCCAGCAGACCCGCCAGCACCAGGAAGGCGCCGCCCGTGATCAGGAACGACCAGGCGAGCCCCAGCCCCAGGTTGTGGATGCCGTACGCCGCGGCGAAGCTCAGCACCGGCAGCGAGAAGAGCGCCAGGACCCCCGCCGCGGCGATCGCGCCACCGCCCACGCCGACCCGCTTGGCGTCCTCCCGCAGTTCGGCCTTGGCCAGTGCGATCTCGTCGTGCACCAGCGCGGACAGCTCCGCGGTGGCCGTCGCCACCAGCTGGCCGAGGCTGCGTTCGGCACCGTCGTCGGCTGCGCTCATCGCTGCTCCCTCATCGTCGTCGCTCCCTCGTCTGCGCGTCCTCGGCGGCCCGCAGCGGGTCCGCCATGGGTGTTCCGCCCGTCTTCGACGGGTGTGAGGACACTCAGATCATGCCGGACCATCGTCGCCGGTGGTGCGCCCGGAGGCGACTTCCGCCAGGCGACGGTGTTCCGCGGCCTTCGCTTCGAGGATCGCCGCCATGCGCAGGTGGTACGCGGGGTCGTCCTGTTCGTAGATGTCCGGGATGCCGTCCTGGTCCTCGTCGCGGTCCTCCTCCGCGCACAGCTTCTTGTACTTGTTGTCGCGCAGCTTCAGCAGGACGCTCGCGAGGACCGCCGCGATCAGCGAGCCCACGAGGACCGCCGCCTTGATCTCGCCGCCGAGGACCGGATCGTCGCCGAAGGCCAGCTCACCGATGAGCAGGGAGACGGTGAAACCGATGCCGGCGAGGGAGGCGACCGCGAGGACGTCCGGCCACTTCAGGTCCGGATTCAGCTCGGCCCGGGTGAACCGGGCCGCCAGCCAGGTGCCGCCGAACACCCCGACCGCCTTGCCGAGCACGAGACCGAGTACGACACCCAGCGTCTCGGGCCTGCGGAAGATGTCGGAGAGCGCGCCGCCGGAGAGCGAGACGCCCGCCGAGAACAGGGCGAAGAGCGGTACGGCGAGTCCGGCCGACAACGGGCGTACGAGGTGCTCGATGTGCTCGCCCGGCGAGACCCGTTCGTCGTCGTGCCGGTGGCAGCGGAGCATCAGCCCCATAGCGACACCGGCGATCGTCGCGTGGACCCCGCTGTTGTACATCAGCGCCCAGTTGACGATGGCCAGCGGGACGTAGACGTACCAGCCGCGCACGCCCTTCCACAGCAGCAGCCGGAAGACCGCGAGGCCGAGCACGGCGAAGCCGAGCGCGACGAAGTTCAGCTGGGAGGTGAAGAAGACGGCGATGATCAGGATCGCGAAGAGGTCGTCGACGACCGCGAGGGTGAGCAGGAAGGCGCGCAGCGCGGACGGCAGTGCGGTGCCGATGACGGCGAGGACGGCGAGGGCGAAGGCGATGTCCGTGGCGGTGGGGACGGCCCAGCCCTGGAGGGAGCCGCCGCCGCTGCCGGCGACCGTGGTGTAGACGAGGGCGGGGACGGCCATGCCGCAGAGCGCGGCGACCACCGGGAGGACGGCCGCCTTGGGGTCGCGGAGCTCCCCGGCGACCAGCTCGCGTTTGAGCTCGATGCCGGCGACGAAGAAGAACACGGCCAGCAGCCCGTCCGCGGCCCAGTGCTGGACGGAGAGGTTCAGCCCAAGGGCGCCGGGTCCCAGGTGGAAGGTGCTTATGGACTCGTAGCTGTCCTTGAGCGGGGTGTTGGCCCAGATCAGGGCGGCGACGGCGGCGGCGAGCAGCAGGACGCCGCCGACGGTCTCGGCGCGCAGCGCGTCCACGAGGTGGTTCCGCTCGGGCAGCGGCAGCCGGCCGAGGAGGACGGAACGGTTCTTCTTGGGCGCGGTCACGAGCGGAGACCTCCTGGGGTCGATCGACGGACACACGTGGGTTCACGTGTGCCGGTGCCGACCAGACTTCCCGGCGCGCCTGTGATTCTTGTCGAGATTTCTACGCGATGTGTCTTTACTTTAGCCCGAACAGGTGAAGGGCGCCCGGTGTGCACCGAGCGCCCTTCCGCCGTGGATTCCTGTGCGGGTCAGTCCTCGCCGGGCGCCGCCGGGAGCTTGGCCTGGATGAGCTCCATGACCGAGGAGTCGGTCAGGGTGGTGACGTCACCCAGGGTCCGGTTCTCCGCTACGTCGCGGAGCAGCCGGCGCATGATCTTGCCGGAGCGCGTCTTGGGCAGCTCCGCCACGGGCAGGACGCGCTTGGGCTTGGCGATCGGGCCCAGCTGCTTGCCCACGTGCGCCCGCAGCTCCTCCACCAGCGCGGCGCTCTCCTCCTCGCCGAGCTCGGCCTCGCCGCGCAGGATGACGAACGCGCAGATCGCCTGGGTGGTCTGGGGGTCGGTCGCCCCGACGACCGCGGCCTCGGCGACCTTGGGGTGCGAGACGAGCGCCGACTCCACCTCGGTGGTGGAGATGTTGTGCCCGGACACCAGCATCACGTCGTCCACCCGGCCGAGCAGCCAGATGTCGCCGTCCTCGTCCTTCTTGGCGCCGTCGCCGGCGAAGTAGCGGCCCTCGAAGCGGGACCAGTAGGTGTCGAGGAAGCGCTGGTCGTCGTTCCAGATCGTGCGGAGCATGGAGGGCCACGGCTCGGTGAGGACGAGGTAGCCGCCGGCGCCGTCCGGCACCTCGTTGGCGTCGTCGTCCACCACGGTCGCGGCGATGCCGGGGAGGGGCACCTGGGCCGATCCGGGCTTGGTCTCGGTGACGCCGGGCAGCGGGCTGATCATGATGCCGCCGGTCTCCGTCTGCCACCAGGTGTCGACGACGGGCGTGGTGCCGGCGCCGATGTGCTCGCGGTACCAGACCCACGCCTCGGGGTTGATGGGCTCGCCCACCGAGCCGAGGACGCGCAGGCTGCTCAGGTCGAACTTGGCCGGGATGTCGTCGCCCCACTTCATGGCGGCGCGGATCGCGGTCGGCGCGGTGTAGAGGATGGTGACGCCGTACTTCTGGACGATCTCCCACCAGCGGCCCCGGTGCGGGGTGTCGGGCGTCCCCTCGTACAGCACCTCCGTGGCGCCGTTGCTGAGCGGGCCGTAGACGATGTACGAGTGGCCGGTCACCCAGCCGACGTCCGCGGTGCACCAGAAGACGTCCGACTCGGGCTTGAGGTCGAAGACCGCGTGGTGGGTGTACGAGACCTGGGTGAGGTAGCCGCCGGTGGTGTGCAGGATGCCCTTGGGCTTACCGGTGGTGCCGGAGGTGTAGAGGATGAACAGCGGGTGCTCGGCGTCGAACGCCTCGGGCGTGTGCCGGTCCGACTGGCGCTCGACCAGGTCGTGCCACCACACGTCGCGGCCCTCGGTCCAGGCGACGTCCTCCTGCCCGGTGCGGCGGACGACGAGGACGCTGCGGACGTTCTCCGTGCCCGGGCGGGTCAGGGCCTCGTCGACGGCCGGCTTGAGCGCCGAGGGCTTGCCGCGGCGGTAGCCGCCGTCGGCGGTGATGACGACGCGGGCGTCGGCGTCCTGGATGCGGGTGGCGAGCGCGTCGGCGGAGAAACCGCCGAAGACGAGCGAGTGCGGGGCTCCGATGCGGGCGCAGGCCAGCATCGAGACGACCGCCTCGGGGATCATCGGCAGGTAGATGGCGACCCGGTCGCCGGCCTGGACGCCCAGCTCGGTCAGGGCGTTGGCGGCCTTCGAGACCTCGCGCTGGAGCTCGGCGTAGGTGATCGAGCGGGTGTCGCCCGGCTCGCCCTCGAAGTGCAGGGCCACCCGGTCGCCGAGGCCGTTCTCGACGTGGCGGTCCACGCAGTTGTACGCCACGTTGAGCTTGCCGTCGGCGAACCACTTGGCGAACGGCGGGTTCGACCAGTCCAGGGTCTCGGTCGGCTCGGTGTGCCAGGTCAGGCGGCGTGCCTGTGCGGCCCAGAAGCCCAGCCGGTCGGCCCGCGCCCGCTCGTAGGCCTCCGCGGTGACGTTGGCCTGCGCGGCCAGGGCGGCAGGCGGTGCGAAGCGGCGCTCCTCCTTCAGAAGGTTGGCCAGGCTTTCGTTGCTCACGACATCTCCCTTTCCCAGGGGCCTCGTTGCGTCCCGGGCATAGCTCACCAGTCCGGGGCACACCCTGACAAGGGGTGTCGGCGATTGATTGGTTTAGACCTGTAGTGCTTCGTGCGTTCGGAGGTCGTCCGAGGTCAGACGGCATCGAGTACCTCCGGCCGGACGGCGGCGAACGTGCGGGACCGCTGGTCCAGGACGTACGCCTGCGCCTCGCCCACGTGGAAGTACATCCCCTGGAGGTGGAGCGTGCCCTCCGCCACCCGCCGGGCGACGCAGGAATGCGCCCGCAGGTGGTCGAGCTGCTGCATGACGTTGACGAGGGCGAGCCGCTCGACGTCGTCCGCCACCGGCCGGTCGGCGAGCGCCACCTCACCTCGCCCGAGCCGGCCGATCCGTTGCAGCCGGGCCAGACTCGGCCGGCCGTGTCGCAGCCAGCGGGCGAGCGGCGTCTCCCGGCCCGCGACCGCCCCGGAGCCGCTCGCCGGCTCCGGTCGGGCCGACGGGGGACGCGGCACGGTCTCCAGCAGCGCCTGCATCGCCCCGCATCCGGAGTGCCCGCAGACGGTGATGCTTCCGACCTTCAGCACCTCGACCGCGTACTCCACCGCGGCGGCCACCGAGTCGCAGGACGCGTCGTCCCCCGGCGGGGGCATGAGGTTGCCGACGTTCCGCACGGTGAAGAGGTCGCCGGGCCCGCTCGACGTGATCATGCTGGTCACCAGGCGGGAGTCGGCGCAGGTCAGGAAGAGCTGGCTAGGGCTCTGCCCCTCCCGGGCGAGGCGCGCCAGCTCGTCGCGGACCAGCGGCGCGGTGTCCCGCTGGAACGCGCTCACTCCGCCGATCAGCTGCTGCCCGCCGGGGCCGTCGCAGGACCCCGAGGCCGGCCGGGTGAAGCGGTGATGGCGCCAGGACGTCCACGGCCGGCAGGCGGCGGACACGGCACCGGGCCCGGGCGCCGGCCGTCGCCCGCCCCCGTCCTGCCGATCGGACTGTTCGAGCCTGCCCTGGCGTTCGGCCGCCTCCGCGCGGTCGGAGTGCTCGACGCGGTGGGGTTCTTCCCGGCGGCGGCCAGCCGGCTCCTCCTCCGCCCCGGCACCGGCTCGGACCCGCCGCCGCACCGCCATCACGGCCGGCACCGCGGCACCGGCCGCCAGCCCCGGCACCGCGCCGACCGCCGCGACCGCCGCGAGCGTGACCAGATAGGTGGTCAGAGCGGCACCGCCGCGGGGCCGGTGGGCCTGCGCGTGGTGAACCAGCCGCACGCCGGCCGCGAGGACCAGCGCCGAGAGCGCGGCCAGGGGGACGCGTTCCAGAGCGGTCGCGAAGAGCACCGCCCCGAGCGGCACCCAGAGCCCGTACAGCACCAGCGAGGTCCGGGACACCGCCGGACGGTCTCCGCCCGCCGGGCCGCCGGACCGGAGGGTGCCGCCGGCGACCGGCAGCCCTCCCAGCAGCCCGGAGACGGCCGTGGCCGCCCCATGGCAGATCAGCTCCCGGTCCGGACGCTCCGGCGGCCGGCCGTCGCCCTCCGGCGCCAGCGTCGCCATGCCGGCCACGAGCGCCACACCGAGCACGGCGGAGGCCACGGCGAGGACGGGACCGGACGGCAGCTCGGGCAGGGGGAGCGCCTCCCACCCGGACAACTCCACCCGCGGCAGCGGTAGCGCCGCGCTCGCGGCGGTGAGGACGGCCACCGCCGCGAGCGGCGCGGGCACGGCCCCCGCCCACCGGCCGACCAGGCCCGGCAGCCTTCGCCAGACCAGGTGGACGGACACCGTGGAGACGCCGACCAGTGCCCCCGTGAGCTCTGGGTGCGCCAACTCCCCGGGGAGCGCCGCGAGATTCCGCAGCGTGGAGGCCCCCGCGCCTTCCGCGCCCAGGAGGCAGCGCAGCTGCCCCAGCGCGACCGCCAGTCCCAGCCCGGCCAGCGCTCCGTGGACGAGCCCTGGCGCGAGGGCCGATGCCGCACGGGCCACCCGCGCGGCTCCCAGGGCAACTTGGACCAGCCCGGCCAGCACGGTGATCGCGCAGGTCGCGCGCCAGCCGTAGCGCTGGGTCAGCTCCGCCGTGACCGCCACCAGCGCGACGGCCGGGCCGCCGGCCCGGAAGGGCGGCCGCCCCAGGCCCCCCGCCACGAGACCGGCGGCCGCCACCGCGATCAGCCCCGCCCGCAGCGGCGCGCCCGCCGCCGGGGCGAGCCCGAGGCAGAGCGGCGCGGCGGCCAGGGCCATGGCCAGGGAGCGCACGAGATCCCGCTGCCACGCGGCGCGGCGCGGCCGGTCCGGAACGTCGTCGGCGGTCCGCTGGGCGGTCCGGGCCGGGGGGCTCGGCTGAACGTGCATGTCGGTCCCGTCTTGTCGTCGGCGGCCGGCGGAAGCGCTCGGCCGGGGGCACGGCGGGCGGCGGCGGGTGATGGATCCGCAGAGGGGCCGAGAGGAGCGCAATGGCAACTCTCGGTAAATGAATCGTAATGCTGAGTAAAGGCCCAGGGAAGGGGCAGACAGGAGTCAAGGGGGAGCTTCCTCCCATCAGGTGAATATGCACTTTTATGGGCTTGTCATACTTTTCCATTCCCTTCGTGCGTGCGAGGTTGACGGAGGCTCAGGGCGTGCGAGCGCACCCCGTGGGACCGGCCGAGCGGGTCGAAAGGTGAGGTGCCTGATGGCGGCTGCATGGAGATACACACTGGGCGCGCTCGCCGCGCTGTCACTGGCGACCGGGACCGCGGCCTGCTCGGGCACCGGCCCTCCCGAGGCGACCGGACCGCAGGCGGCCCCCGGCCCCAACACGGTCGAGCGACCGGTCCGCCTCCTGGGTGACGGCTCCACCGCCGACACCGGTCCCCAGCCCCGGCAGCCGAAGCCCCGGCGGATGGCGGCGGGCGAGAAGCCGCCGCAGTTCGTCGTCTTCTCCTGGGACGGCGCGGGCGAGGACAGCCAGCGGCTGTTCTCGCACTTCCGCAAGGTCGGCAAGAAGTACAACGCGACGATGACGTACTTCCTCAGCGGCGTCTACATGCTCCCCGAGGACAAACGCACCCTCTACGATCCGCCCCAACACGCCGCCGGTGCCTCGGACATCGGCTTCAACGACGTCCGGGGCGTGCGGGACACCGTGGAGCAATTGCGGGGAGCCTGGCTCGACGGCAGCGAGATCGGCACCCACTTCAACGGCCATTTCTGCGGCCGGGACCGAGGGGTGGGCACCTGGTCACCGGCGGAGTGGAAGAGCGAGATCCGGCAGGCCCTGTCGTTCGTCCGCAACTGGAAGACCAACGCCGGGCTGAAGAACGAGGCCCCGCTGCCCTTCGACTACGCCAAGGAGCTGGTCGGCGGTCGCGCTCCCTGCCTGGAGGGGCAGCGCAACCTCATCACCGCGGCGCGGTCGTTGGGCTTCCGCTACGACGCCAGCTCGGCCGGAGGGCGGCAGGTCTGGCCGTCGAAGATCGGCGGGCTGTGGGACTTCCCGCTCCAGGACGTGCCCGTCCCCGGCCGGGGCTTCGAGACCCTCTCGATGGACTACAACTTCCTGGCGAACCAGTCCGGAACCACCAAGGGCGACCCCTCCCGGCGCGACGCCTGGGGACGGCAGATGCGCGACGGGCTGCTGGCCGGCTTCGACCGGGCGTACCACGGCAACCGCGCGCCCCTGTTCATCGGCGACCACTTCGAGTCCTGGAACGGCGGCATCTATATGAAGGCCGTCGAGAGCGTCATCGCCCGGGTCTGCACCAAGGAAGGCGTGCGCTGCGTGTCCTTCAAGCAGCTCGCCGACTGGCTCGATGCCCAGGATCCCGAAGTGCTGCGGAAACTGCGCCGGTTGGAGGTGGGCGAGGCGCCGCGAGGCGGCTGGGCCCACCTCGGTGAGGCGCGGTCGTCCGCCGCGCGCCAGCCCGCCCCGCACCTGCCGTCGTGGCACGCGCCGTCCTCGCAGGAGCCCTCGACGCACGAGCCGTACGAGAGCTCCCAGGGTGACGACGACGAGGAGGACGACAAGCCGAAGCGGATCAGGCCGGTGCTGGTCAGGCCGGTGTCGGTCAGACCGGCTGCGGAGTAGCCGACAGCCGCTCCCCGAGGACGAAGGCGGGGTCGACCTGAGCCGCCAGGTCGGCGCCCGTCTTCGCGTTGCCCCAGCTCTCGGCGTTCTTCAGGTGGAAGTGCACCATCTGGCGGGTGTACCGGTGCCAGTCCCGCCGTTCGTAGGCGGCGTCCGCCGCCTCGTGCAGGGTGGCCAGCGCCTGGTGATTGCCCCCTTCGAGCAGCTCGAAGAGGGGCGGCCGGCCCTTCTCCATGGCCCGGACCCAGTCGGAGTGGCCGAAGGTGGTCAGCAGGTCGTCGCCGACCTCGTCGCGGAGGAAGTCCAGGTCGTCCTGGCCCTGCACCTTGTTCCCCACCACCTTCAGGCGGACCCCGAAGTCCCGGGCGTACTCCTTGTACTGGCGGTAGACCGACACCCCCTTGCGGGTGGGTTCCGCCACCAGGAACGTCATGTCGAAGCGGGTGAACATCCCCGAGGCGAACGAGTCGCTGCCCGCCGTCATGTCCACCACGACGTACTCGCCGGGCCCGTCGACGAGGTGGTTGAGGCACAGCTCCACGGCGCCCACCTTGGAGTGGTAGCAGGCGACGCCCAGGTCCGACTCGGTGAACGGGCCGGTGGCCATGAGCCGTACGGACGCCCCGTCGTCGAGGGCGACCCGCCGCGCGCAGGCCACGTAGACGGGGTTGTCCTCGCCGACGCGGAGCAGCCGGGAACCCTCGCCGGGCGGCGTGGTCTTGATCATGGTGTCGGCGGAGGTGATCCGGGGGTTGGTACCGCGCAGGTAATCCTTGATCAGCGGAAGGTGCGCGCCCATCGCGGGCAGGGCGGCGGCCTCCGTCTCGTCCAGCCCGAGCGCCGCACCCAAGTGCTGGTTGATGTCGGCGTCCACGGCGATGACCGGGACCCGGTGGGCGGCGAGCCGGCGGATGAACAACGAGGACAGCGTGGTCTTGCCGCTGCCGCCCTTGCCTACGAAAGCGATCTTCATGTTCACCAAGAGTAGGTGCGGGGGTGCGTGGAGTGAGAGCGGTGAGTGAAGAAGACCACTCCTTCGGGGGGTGTAAGGCGGAAGTGCGTAGTGTCGTACTCATGAGTACGACTGCCGATCCCCTGGCCGCTCTGGGCTCCCTGCCGGGCGTCGCCGAATCCGTGGAGTCCGTGCGCAAGGCGGTGGACCGCGCGTACGGCCACCGGGTGATGCGCCGGCGCAGCAACGAGGTGACGTCCGAGGCGGCTCTCCGGGGCGCTCGCGGTTCGGCCGCGCTCTCGGGCGCCGACTGGGCGCTGGAGGAGGTGCGCCGCCGCTCCGACTTCGGCGGGGAGGGCGAGCCGCGCACGGTGGGGGCGGCCCTGCGGCTGACCGCCGAGGCGGGGCAACTGCTGAGCGTGTGGCGGCAGTCGCCGCTGCGCGTCCTGGCCCGGCTGCACCTGGTGGCGGCGGGGGGTGCCCAGCCCGACGACGCGGTGGGGCGGCCGCGGCTCCGGGGCGAGTCCGTCGACGAACCGCTCGTCGACCTGCCGCTGCCCGACGCGGACGAGGTGTCGGGCCGGCTGGAGGGGCTGGCCGGCCTGCTGATCGCGGGGACCGGGGCGCCCGCCCTGGTGACGGCGGCCGTGGTGCACGGCGAACTCCTGGCCCTGCGTCCGTTCGGCTCGTGCAACGGCCTGGTGGCGCGGGCGGCCGAACGCATCGTGCTGATCGGCAGCGGCCTCGACCCGAAGTCGATCTGCCCGGCGGAGGTGGGCCACGCCGAACTGGGGCGGGACGCCTATCGGGCCGCCCTCGCGGGCTATGTCTCCGGTACGTCGGAGGGAGTGGCGGCCTGGATCGCCCACTGCGGCCGGGCGGCCGAGCTGGGGGTGCGGGAGACGACGGCCGTGTGCGAGGCCCTGCAGCGCGGCGCGGCCTGAGCCGCCGGCCGTGCCTCCGGTACGCGCCTGCCGGGGGTGGACGGGGTTGCGGCGGTACCGGTCCTGCGTTGGTACCGCCGCTGGCATGTTCACCGGGTTACCAGTGCGTGCACGGAATGCGTCCATCAGGCGGGGGTGCTTTGCTCCGCCTGGTGCGACAGGCCCGTATTCGACGGGTCGGCGTCGCGTGGGTGCCCGGCGTTCATGCATTCGGTCCGTGGGGCCGTGTTGCGTAGATGGGGATCCTCCCGGATGTCCCTGGTCTCGCGGGCCGTTGACTCCTTTTTACTCCGCCTCCCGCTCAAGCGGAAGGCGAAGGCGCACTTCTTTACTTTTAGCTTCAAAGACGGGTATTCCGGACGCCCGTCGCGGGGGCGCGGCGGCGGCTCGCCAGCCAGACCAGGCCCGCGGTCGTCACCGCGGCACCGACCACCGCCGCGGTCGCGAGCGCCGGGCCGGACGGCAGGCGCAGGGCGGCGACGCGCTGCTTGAGGCGGACCGGGCGGTTGAAGGCGAGCACCGGCCATTCCCGTGCGGCGGCCTCGCGGCGCAGGGCCCGGTCCGGATTGACGGCGTGCGGGTGGCCGACGGCCTCCAGCATGGGCAGGTCGGTCGCCGAATCGCTGTACGCGTAGCAGCCCGCCAGGTCGTACCCCTCCGACGCGGCGAGCTCCCGGACGGCTTCGGCCTTCGTCGGGCCGTACGCGTAGTACTCCACCTCGCCGGTGAAGACGTCGTCCTCGACGACCATCCGGGTCGCGACGACGCGGTCCGCGCCGAGCAGCCGGCCGATGGGCTCCACGACCTCGGCGCCAGAGGTGCTGACGATCACCACGTCCCGGCCGGCGGCGTGGTGCTCCTCGATGAGCGAGGCGGCCTCGTCGTAAATGATCGGGTCGATGAGTTGGTGGAGCGTCTCGGCGACGATCTCGCGGACTTGATGGACATTCCAGCCTCGGCAGAGCTCGGAGAGGTACTTCCTCATCCGTTCCATCTGCTCGTGGTCGGCGCCGCCCAGGAGGAAGACGAACTGGATGTATGCCGTGCGCAGTGCGGCACGCCGGTTGATCAAACCGCCTTGGTAGAAGGACTTGCCGAAGGTGAGCGTGCTCGACTTGGCAATGACCGTCTTGTCCAGATCAAAGAAGGCGGCCGTTCGGCGAGAGGAGTGGTTTTCCACGTCGCCGAGCATAGGGCCCTCCATTCGGCGTAAGCTGAGGCGTGTGGGTTTGCCTGAGAAGCCTCTCGGGTACACCATGGAAGTCACGGATCGTTCGCGACCGTGTCTAACCCGGTCCGACTCCTCCCCCCCCGAGTCGGCCGTGGGGACGACCCCCGCTCTCCCCCCCGGCGGGGGTCGTCGCATGTCCGGACGCGTTTCGTGTGTCACATCGGACATCCTCCGCCCTCCGCGGGCCTTGCTCGGCGCCTGTCCTCCCCCCTTCATACGCGTGACTGTGCGTAATCGTCGCGCTGCGCTGGGGAAGTCACCGGTATAGGTGAGCGGGATATCCACAACCGGTGAGTTGTCCACAGTTTTTCACCAAGATCCACACGATTTCCCGCGCCGCCGCACGGTGATTCCCCACGAGTTCCGCGATGACCGCGGATGCGAGAGCGCGTCATGGGACGCGCCGGAGAAGGGGAGGGACCGTGACCGGACGCGAGACATCCGATTGGCCACAGGCCGCCGCCACCGCCGCCACGACACCGGGCGGGCCTTTGATTGCCACCGAGGACGAGGACCTGCTCGACGATCTGCTGCGTTTGTGCGCGGCGGCCGGAGCGATGCCCGAGGTCTGCCACGGGACGCCCGCCCAGCGCGGGACATGGGACCGGGCGTCCCTGGTGCTGGCCGGCGGCGACTGCGCCGGCCGGTTGGCCGCCCTCCCGCACCGCGAGGACGTGGTGCTCGTCGGCCGGGAGCCCGCCGACCCGGACCTCTGGCGGCGGGCTGTCCTCGTCGGCGCCCGGAACGTCGCGCTGCTGCCGGACGAGGAGGGCTGGCTCGTCGACCGGATCGCCGACTCGGTGGAGGCCGCGGACAAACCGGCACTCACCGTCGGCGTGATCGGCGGCCGGGGCGGCGCCGGAGCCAGCACGCTGGCCTGCGCCCTCGCCATCGGGGCGGCCCGGACCGGGCGGCGGACGATGCTGGTCGACGCCGACCCGCTGGGCGGCGGCCTCGACGTCCTGCTGGGCGCCGAGCGGGTCGACGGGCTGAGATGGCCCGCGTTCGCGGGCTCCCGGGGCCGGATGGCGGGCAGGGCCCTGGAGGAGGTGCTGCCCGAGCCGCACGGGCTGCGCCTGCTGAGCTGGGACCGCGGCGACTGCGAGGTGCCGCCCGAGGCCGTGCGCGCCGTCCTGGCGGCCGCTCGCAGGCGCGGCGGCGTGGTGGTCGTGGACCTCCCGCGCGGAACTGACGGCTCCGCCGTGGAGGTCCTCCGGCAACTGGACCTGGGCCTGCTGGTGGTCCCCTCCGAACTGCGCGCCGTCGCCGCCGCCCATCGCGTCGCCTTGGCGATCGGCCTGATGATGGGCGACCTCCGGCTGGTCGTCCGGGGCCCGTGCGGCCCCGGGCTCGACGGCGAGGAGATCGCCCGGCTGCTGGACCTTCCGCTCGCGGGTGAGGTCCCACGGGAACCCGGCCTGGCCGCGGCGCTGATCGCCGGACGCCCGCCGGGCGGAGCCGAGCGGGGCCCGCTGGCCGCCTTCTGTGCGGAGTTCTGGAACCGCGCCCTGCCCGAGGGACCGGAGGTGCCGGCGTGAACACCGCGCTGCTGGACGCCGTACGGCTCCGACTGGCCGGCACGGGGGCCGAACCCACGCCCGCGCGGGTCGCCGAGGCCCTGCGCGAGGAGGGCCGGCTCCTCGGCGACGCGGAGGTGCTGGGTATCGTCTCCCGGCTGCGCTCCGAACTCGTCGGCACCGGACCGCTGGAACCGCTCCTCGCCGAACCGGACGTCACCGACGTCCTCGTCACCGCGCCCGACCGGGTCTGGGTGGACCGCGGCGCCGGACTGCGCAGGACCGACGTCTCCTTCCCCGACGCCGCGTCCGTCCGCCGGCTGGCCCAGCGCCTCGCCGCCGTCGCCGGGCGGCGACTGGACGACGCCCGCCCCTGGGTGGACGCCCGGCTGCCCGACGGCACCCGGCTGCACGCCGTCCTGCCCCCGGTGGCGGTCGGATCGACCTGCCTCTCCCTGCGCGTCGTCCGGCCCCGGGCTTTCACGCTGGACGAACTGGCCGCGGCCGGCACGCTGCCGCCCAGCGGGCAATGGCTCCTCCGGGCCGTGCTGGACGCCCGCCTCTCCTTCGTGATCAGTGGCGGTACGGGGTCGGGGAAGACCACGTTGCTCTCCAGCCTGCTGGGCCTCGTCGCCCCGGACGAACGGATCGTCCTCGCCGAGGACTCCGCGGAACTGCGACCGGACCACCCGCACGTGGTGCGGCTGGAGAGCCGGCCCGCCAATCAGGAAGGCACCGGGCGCGTGACCTTGCGGGACCTGGTCCGGCAGGCCCTGCGCATGCGGCCGGACCGGCTCGTCGTCGGCGAGGTGCGCGGCCCGGAGGTCACCGACCTCCTGGCGGCCCTCAACACGGGGCACGAAGGTGGGTGCGGGACCGTGCACGCCAACGCCGCCGCGGACGTACCCGCCCGCCTGGAGGCTCTCGGGTCCACGGCGGGGCTGGACCGGGCGGCGCTGCACAGCCAGTTGGCTGCGGCGCTGTCGGTGGTGATCCATCTGGTGCGGGGCCGTGACGGCCGCCGCAGGGTCGCCGAGGTGCACGTCCTGGACCGGGATCCGGCCGGGTTCGTGGCCACCGTGCCGGCCGCGCTGTGGGGGCCCGGCGGCTTCGAACGCGCGGCGGGCTGGGACCGGTTGATGGCACTGTGCGGGCGCGGCGGGTACGTACCGGGACACCCTGGTCCGCAGGCGGACGCGGACGGGGGTCCGTCATGACGACGCCCGGAGTGATGACGCAACCGGCGTTCGTCACCACGCTGTTCTTCTGCGCCGCCCTGATGGCCTGGTCCCTGGCGCGGCGCGGACAGGAGCTTCGGCGCGCGAGGGCCGTGCTCGCCGCGAGTGGCCACTTCGGGGCCTGGGATCCCGGCCTGCCGGCGCGAATCCGTGCGGGAGTCTCCCGGCTGACGGAAGTGGTAGGCCGGAAGCGGGAGTTGCTGTGCCTCCCGGTGGGGTGCGTGGGCGGCCTGTGGGGCGACTCGTTTCTTCCGCCGCTCGCCGCGGTGGTGGCCGTGCCGCTGGTGAGACGTCGGCTGGAGGCCCGGACCCGCCGACGTGCCCGCGATCGGCGCTCAGAGGCGGTGATCGAGCTGTGCGGGGCGGTGGCGGGTGACCTTCGGGCGGGACGTCAACCCGGCGAGGCGGTGCGGGCGTTCGATGGCGCAGCCTTGGAGCCGGCCTGGGCCGCGGTGCCGGCGGCCGCACGCTTCGGCGGCGACGTACCCGCCGCGCTGCGGGCGGTGGGGCGGCAGGAAGGCGCGGAAGGACTGGCCGGAGTGGCCGCCTGCTGGCAGGTCGCGGTCGACGGCGGCGCGGGGCTCGCGGCCGGCCTCGAACGGGTCGGGCACGCCCTGTCCGTCGAGCGCGACCAGCGGGAGGAACTCGCGGCGCAGTTGGCGGGCACGAGATCCACCGCGGTGATGCTCGCCCTGCTGCCCGCCGTCGCCCTGGCCATGGGGGCCGCACTCGGCGCCGAGCCCCTGCGGGTCCTGCTGCACACACCGGCCGGCATCGGCTGCCTGGCCCTCGGCGGACTCCTCGAAAGCGCGGGCCTGGCCTGGACGCGGCGCATCGTGCGCGCCGCGGCCGGGGGAGGGGAGGGCGCGTGACCGGGACAGACGGAGAGGGGGCGCTCGGGCCGGCGATCGCGCTGGCTGCCGTCCTGGCGGTCACCGCGTCCGGCGCGGTGGCGGTGCTGCGCGCGGCACATCGGCGAGGTGCCGCCCGGCGGCGTCCGACGCGGCTCCTCGCGGCGGCCGGGCGGGACGGTGGCCCGCGAGGGGCCGCCCGGCTCCGGTCGTGGCTGACGAAGCCGGTCGTCACCGGTCGGGCGCTGCCGGCGATCGCGGTGGGCGCCTTGGGGCTCCTTCTGATCGACGGCGCCGGGGGCTGGGCTCTCGGCCCGGTGGCCGCCGGCGGCATGTGGTGGTGGCGAGGGAAAACAGCACGGTCCGCCGCGGCGCGTGCGGCCCTCCCGGCGGAGGGCGCGCTACGGCAACTGCCCCTCGCCGCCGACCTGCTGGCGGCGTGCCTTGCCGCCGGGGCCGGTCCTGGGGAGGCGGCCGAAGCGGTCGGCGGCTCGCTCGGCGGCCCGGTCGGTGAGCGGCTGGCCCGGTCGGCCGCCGAGATCCGCCTCGGCGGGGATCCGGCGGTCGCCTGGGGACGGCTCGGCGAGCTGCCGGGCGCCCGGGGGTTGGCCCTCTGCCTGGAACGGGCGCAGGCGACGGGAGTTCCGGCGGTGGACACGATGGCGCGGCTGGCGGGCCGGCTGCGGGCCGCGCACGGCCGTACGGCGGCGGCGAGGGCGAGACGCGCGGGCGTGCTGGCCACGGCTCCGCTGGGGCTCTGCTTTCTGCCGGCCTTCCTGGCGGTCGGGGTCGTGCCCATGGTGATCGGCCTGGCGAGCGGGCTCCTGACCCGCGGGTGAACGGACAAGTACGCAGGTGAACCGACAAGTGCGACGGAATCGAACGTCGGAGAGGAAGACGGTGGACGTGATGACGAACCAAGGGGCGGGGACGGACATGCGGTGGTGGACACGGATCCGGTACCGGGCGAGGTCGGCGGCGGAGGCCGGCATGACGACGGCCGAGTACGCGGTGGGCACGCTGGCGGCCTGCGCGTTGGCGGCGGTCCTCTACAAGGTGGTCACCAGCGGCGCGGTGAGCGCGGCGCTGCAGGGCCTGATCGTGAAGGCGCTCCATGCGACGTTCTGACGAGGGTCAGGTCACCGCGGAGGCCGCGCTGGTCCTGCCGGCGCTGGTGTTGGTCGGCATCGCCCTCATCTGGGGGTTGGTGGCCGCCTCGGCCCAGCTCCAGTGCGTCGACGCCGCGCGGGCCGGGGCCCGTGCGGCGGCCCGCTCCGATCCCGGCCCCGCGGTGGTCGCCGCCGCGCGATCGGCGGCTCCCGCCGGCGCCCGGGTGGCACTGACGAGGGAAGGAGACCTGGTGAGAGTGCGGGTGGAGGCCCGGGCGGCCGGCCCAGGACCGCTCGCGGTCCGGCTCGACGGAGAGGCGGTGGCCCTTGCGGAGGAGACGGTGGGCTGACCGGGAGACCGGCCGGGAGCGGGGCTCCGCCTCCGTCTGGACGGCGGTCGCCGTCACGGCGCTCTGCGCGGTGTTCCTGGGCCTGTTGGCCATGAGCCAGGCCGTACTGGCCCGGCACCGGGCCGGCGGCGCGGCGGACTTGGCGGCCCTGGCCGCCGCCGACCACGCCCTGCTCGGGCAGGAGGCGGCCTGCGGCTTCGCCCGCCGGGTCGCCGAGGCCCAGCGGGCGGCCGTGGTCGGGTGCCTGGTGACGGGTGAGATCGCCGAGGTCGCGGCCGAGGCGGGGGCGGGTCCGTACACCGTCCGGGTCCGCTCACGGGCGGGCCCCGCCTCGGCGGCGGGAGCCCGGGCGGACGCGGCGCCGCTCGGCGGAGCGGTGGGGAGGTGGTCGTGAGGGCGGCCGCCGCGACCGTCTTCGAGACGACCGGAGCGCCGTCCGGTGACTCGGCTACGGCTTGTCGCGCGCCTCGGGTGGACCACCCGCCTGGGGAGCGTCGGCCGTCGCCGGATGGGCCGCTGATGACCCGTCCGCCGCCGGATCGCCCGTCGGGTCCTCCGCCGGCTTCGGTGCGTCGGCCAGGAGGCGGGTGAGGAGGCGGATCGCGGCTCGCTTGTCGAGGGGGTCGTTCCCGTTGCCGCACTTGGGTGACTGGATGCACGAGGGGCAGCCGGTGTCGCACTCGCAGGAGGCGATGGCCTCGCGGGTGGCGGCGAGCCAGCGGGCGGCCGTGTGGAAGGCGCGCTCGGCGAAGCCGGCGCCTCCCGGGTGGCCGTCGTAGACGAAGACGGTGGGCAGGAGCGTGTCGGGGTGGAGGGGGACGGAGACGCCCCCGATGTCCCAGCGGTCGCAGGTGGCGAAGAGCGGCAGCATGCCGATGGAGGCGTGCTCCGCGGCGTGCAGGGCACCGCCGAGGGCCTCCTCGGGGATGCGGGCGTCGTCGAGCTGGTCCTCGGTGACCGTCCACCACACGGCCCGGGTGCGCAGGGTGCGGGGCGGCAGGTCCAGCTTGGATTCGCCGAGGATCTCGCCGGTGATGAGCCGGCGTCGGAGGAAGGAGACGACCTGGTTGGTGACCTCGACCGAGCCGAAGCAGAGCCGTGCGTCCCCCCAGGGGATCTCCCGGCCGGTCTCCAGGATGGAGATGGCGGTGGTGTCGCGTGCGGTCGTGGAGTAGGGCGGGTCGGCCTCCTCGACCAGGGCGACGGAGTCGTCGAGGTCCAGGTGCCGGACGAGGTAGCTGCGGCCCTGGTGGAGGTGGACCGCGCCCTCGTGGACGGTGGTGTGCGCGGCGGAGGCGTCCACGGTGCCCAGCAGCCGTCCGGTGCCCTCCTCGACTACCTGGACGGGCCGTCCGTCCTCGCCGCGGATGCCGGTGAGGTCCGCGGCGCGTTCCCGGCGGGTCCAGTGCCAGGCGGAGCCGCGGCGGCGCAGCAGCTTGCGGAGTTCCAGCCGGGTGAGCAGGCCGCTTGTCTCGGGGCCGAAGAGTGACAGGTCGGCCTCGGTGAGCGGCATTTCCTCGGCCGCCGCGCACAGGTGCGGCGTCAGGACGTACGGATTGTCCGGGTCGAGGACGGTGGCCTCCACGGGCTGTCGGAACAGGGCGTCCGGGTGGTGCACGAGGTAGGTGTCCAGCGGGTCGTCGCGGGCGACGAGCACGGCGAGGGCGCCCTGGCCGCGGCGGCCCGCGCGGCCGGCCTGCTGCCACACGGAGGCGCGGGTGCCGGGGTAGCCGGAGAGGACGACGGCGTCGAGCCCGGCCACGTCCACGCCGAGTTCCAGGGCGGTGGTGGCGGACAGGCCGAGCAGTTCGCCGGTGTGGAGGGCGTGCTCGATGGCGCGCCGCTCCTCGGGGAGGTAGCCGCCGCGGTAGGCGGCGACACGGGAGGGGAGGGAGCGGTCCACGGCCGCCAGGCGTTCCTGGGCTATCAGGGCGATCAGCTCGGCGCCGCGCCGGGAGCGGACGAAGGCGACGGTGCGGACGCCCTGCACGGCGAGGTCGGTGAGCAGGTCGGCGGTCTCGGCGGTGGCGGTGCGGCGTACCGGGGCGCCCCGCTCGCCGTGGAGTTCGGTGAGCGGCGGCTCCCACAGGGCGAAGACGAGCTCGCCGCGCGGGGAGGCGTCGTCGGTGATCTCCACCACGGGCACACCGGTGAGGCGGGTCGCCGCGGCGGCCGGTTCGGAGGCGGTGGCGGAGGCGAGCAGGAAGACGGGTTCGGAGCCGTAGCGGGCGCAGAGCCGGCGCAGCCGGCGCAGTACCTGGGCGACGTGGGAGCCGAAGACGCCGCGGTAGGTGTGGCACTCGTCGACCACGACGTAGCGCAGGGCGCGCAGGAAGGAGGCCCATCGGGGGTGGGAGGGCAGGATCGAGCGGTGGAGCATGTCGGGATTGGTGAGCGCGTAGTTGGCGTACTGGCGCACCCATTCGCGTTCCTCGAACGGCGTGTCCCCGTCGTAGACGGCGGGCCGGACGGCCTTGCCGAGGGGCGCGGCGAGTTCTCGTACGGCCCGCCGCTGGTCGGCGGCGAGCGCCTTGGTGGGGGCCAGGTACAGGGCGGTGGTGCCGCGGCCGTTGGGGGCCTCGGAGCCGTCCAGCAGGGTGCTCAGCACGGGCGCGAGGTACGCGAGGGACTTCCCGGAGGCGGTGCCGGTGGCCACCACCGCGGATTCGCCGCGCAGCGCGTGCTCGGCCATGAGCGCCTGGTGCACCCAGGGCCGGGCGATGCCGGCGGCCCGGATGGCGTCGGCCACTTCCGGCCGGATCTTCTCGGGCCAGGCGGCATGACGTCCGGGACGAGGGGGCAAGTGCTCCGTATGAGTGATGCGTGCAGCCCGGCCTGCCCCGGTGGCGAGTCGGTCGAGGACCGCCCGGGGAGCGGGATGTACGCCCGCCTCCGGCGGGAGTTGATCGTGGGCCATCGACATCGAGTGTGTCACTGGCGTGACGGACAATGGCGGCAAGGCGTCGTGCGCGCCTGCCGGTAAGTGATTGAATGCCATCGCGGCTGCCGATCCATGGGGGGCGACCGCTCGATGCAAGGTGCTGGAGGATCCGTGGACCTGTCCCTGTCGACCCGGACCGTTGGCGACCGTACGGTTGTCGAGGTGGGTGGCGAGATTGATGTGTACACCGCGCCCAAGCTGCGTGAGCAGCTGGTCGAGCTTGTCAACGACGGCAGCTACCACCTCGTCGTGGACATGGAGCGGGTCGACTTCCTCGACTCGACCGGTCTCGGCGTGCTGGTCGGCGGCCTGAAGCGGGTGCGGGCGCACGAGGGCTCGCTGCGCCTGGTCTGCAACCAGGAGCGCATTCTCAAGATTTTCCGTATCACCGGTCTGACCAAGGTGTTCCCGATCCACACCTCGGTCGATGACGCGGTGCAGGCGACCGACTGACGGTCGTCTGACGATTTCGGTACGCGGGGGTGCCGGGCCGAGCCGCTCGGTTCCTCCGTGATGTCGCCCTGCCCCGGAGGCGAGGGGGAGGGCACGTACGACTGAGGGGGATGGGATGGCCACCGTCGAACTGCTCTTCAGTGCCCTTCCCGAGCACGTCCGCACCGCCCGCCTGGTGGCGGCGGCGGTGGCGCGTCGGGCGGGTGTCGACGAGGCCGTGCTGGACGAGGTGCGGCTGGCCGTGGGCGAAGCCTGCTCGCGCGCCGTCGGCCTGCACCGGAACGGCGGCATCACGTCCCCGGTCCGGGTCCGGCTCACGGAGGACGAGAAGAAGTTCTCCATCGAGGTGGGCGACGACGCGCCGCACCCGGTCGTGACGGAGGTCGTGGTGGGCGGCACCACGGTGACGTCGGCCGCCGAGCACGACGACGCCGGCGCGGAGGGCGAGGACGACATGGGCCTCGCCGTCATCAGCGGTCTGGTCGACGACGTCGAGGTCTCCGCCGACGAGAACGGCGGCGTCATCCGGATGAGCTGGCCGACGACCCCGGCGGCCGTTCTGCCGTAGCTCCGGGTCCGCCGTTCGGCCCAGGGCGGGCTGCCGGATCCGCCGTAGCCGTGGGCGATGGCGGAATTCCCTTGTCTACTCGCGCGTTTCTGTCGGATTTCCCTGCCCGCGGGAGCCGGATTCCGCCGGCCCGACAGGCCGGGTCCGGGGCTGGAAATGCGCGGGAGGCATTTCCGGATCTTCACCGGGCGGCCCGTCGAGTGTACGGATCTTCCACGGATTCTCCACCGGAGAAGACTCATTCCGTTTGTGGCGCCCTGTTGTGCCCTCGTCATGCTCCCTACAATCCGTCCATCTTGAGCTCAGGACGCCTGAGCGTGGTGGCCGTCCCGTGTGAACGGTCCGGTCGCGCGCCCATGTGCCAAACGTCAAGGAGGACGAATGGCGGGGCCCTTCACCCCTGAACAGGTGGTCTTCACTCAGAACCTCGCGGTTGAGCTCACCGGCGGCAACCGCGTCCTCGTGATCGTCATCGCGGCCGTGGCACTCGCGGCGCTCGTGGTGGCCGTGGTGTTGGTGCGGCAGGTGCTGGCGGCCGGAGAAGGCACCGAGAACATGAAGAGAATCGCCGCGGCTGTACAGGAAGGCGCCAATGCCTACCTGGCGCGGCAGTTGCGGACGCTCGGCGCGTTCGCGGTGGTCGTGTTCTTCCTCCTCATGCTTCTTCCGGCGGACAACTGGTCCCAGCGTCTGGGGCGTTCGGCCTTCTTTCTGGTCGGTGCGCTTTTCTCCGCGGCCACCGGCTATATCGGCATGTGGCTCGCGGTGCGCAGTAATGTGCGCGTGGCCGCCGCGGCACGGGAGGCGGCGCTCACTTCCGCGAATTCCCCCGCCGGTTCCCCTGCTGGTTCCCCTGCCGGTTCCGCGACCGGTCCGGACGCGGGAAACCTCGTGAACGCCGCGGGGACGGATGCCACGACGGCGTCCCACCGGGCCATGAAGATCGCGTTCCGCACCGGCGGCGTGGTCGGCATGTGCACCGTCGGCCTCGGCCTGCTGGGCGCCTCCTGCGTCGTACTGGTCTACGCGGCCGACGCGCCCAAGGTGCTGGAGGGCTTCGGCTTCGGAGCGGCGCTGCTGGCCATGTTCATGCGGGTCGGCGGCGGTATCTTCACCAAGGCCGCCGATGTGGGTGCCGACCTGGTGGGCAAGGTGGAGCAGGGCATTCCGGAAGACGACCCGCGCAACGCCGCCACCATCGCGGACAACGTGGGCGACAACGTCGGCGACTGCGCGGGCATGGCGGCCGACCTGTTCGAGTCGTACGCCGTGACCCTGGTCGCCGCCCTGATCCTCGGCAAGGCGGCCTTCGGCGACGCCGGCCTCGCGTTCCCCCTCCTCGTCCCCGCGATCGGCGTGCTCACCGCCATGATCGGCATCTTCGCGGTGGCGCCCCGCCGCGCCGACCGGAGCGGGATGACGGCCATCAACAGGGGCTTCTTCATCTCGGCCGTCATCTCCCTCGCGCTCGTCGCGGTGGCCGTCTACACCTACCTGCCGTCCAGTTATGCGGACCTGGACGGCCTCGGCGACCCCTCCATCAGCGGCCACAGCGGCGACCCGCGGGTGCTGGCGCTGGTCGCGGTCGCCATCGGCATCGTCCTGGCGGCCCTCATCCAGCAGCTCACCGGCTACTTCACGGAGACCGGCAGGCGTCCGGTGCGCGACATCGGCAAGACCTCGCTCACCGGCCCCGCGACCGTCGTCCTCGCGGGCATCTCGGTGGGGCTGGAGTCGGCGGTCTACTCCGCCGTGCTGATCGCCCTCGGCGTCTACGGGGCGTTCCTGCTGGGCGGCACGTCCATCATGCTCGCGCTGTTCGCCGTCGCCCTCGCCGGCACCGGCCTGCTGACCACGGTGGGCGTCATCGTCGCGATGGACACCTTCGGCCCGGTCTCTGACAACGCCCAGGGCATCGCCGAGATGTCCGGGGACGTGGAGGGCGCCGGGGCGCAGGTGCTCACCGAGCTCGACGCGGTGGGCAACACCACCAAGGCGATCACCAAGGGCATCGCCATCGCCACGGCCGTCCTGGCCGCGTCCGCGCTCTTCGGCTCGTACCGGGACGCGATCGGGACGGCGGTCCAGGACGTGGGGGCCAAGGGCACCGAGATGAACCTCAGCCTGGACATCTCGCAGCCGAACAACCTGGTCGGTCTGATCCTCGGGGCGGCCGTCGTCTTCCTCTTCTCCGGTCTCGCCATCAACGCCGTGTCCCGCTCGGCGGGTTCGGTGGTGTACGAGGTGCGGCGGCAGTTCCGTGAGCACCCCGGGATCATGGACTACACCGAGAAGCCGGAGTACGGCCGGGTGGTCGACATCTGCACCAAGGACGCCCTGCGGGAGCTGGCCACCCCGGGATTGCTGGCGGTCATGGCGCCCATCGCGGTCGGTTTCGCCCTGGGCGTCGGCGCGCTCGGCTCCTACCTGGCGGGCGCGATCGGCGCCGGCACGCTGATGGCCGTGTTCCTGGCCAACTCCGGTGGCGCCTGGGACAACGCCAAGAAGCTGGTGGAGGACGGCCACCACGGCGGCAAGGGCGGCGAGGCGCACGCGGCCACGGTCATCGGCGACACGGTCGGCGACCCGTTCAAGGACACCGCGGGTCCGGCCATCAACCCGCTGCTCAAGGTGATGAACCTGGTGGCGCTGCTCATCGCGCCCGCGGTGGTGAAGTTCTCCTACGGCGCCGACGCGAGCAGGCCGTTGCGCATCGGCGTGGCGGTGCTCGCCGCGCTGGTGATCGTCGTCGCCGTGTACGTGTCGAAGCGGCGGAGCGTCACCGTCGACGGCGGCACCGACCGGTCGGCCCAGTCGACCGATCCGGCGGTGGTGTCCTGACGGCGGGCGCGGCGGAAGCGCGGGCGGGACGGTCGCCCCGTATGCCGGACGGTGTGTCACCGGCCGTCCGGCAGGGCGCCGTCCCGCTCGCCCGCGGTCCGTCCGGCCTGCGCTCCGGCGCGGCGAACGCCACATCGAGATTGCCGTAAATGGCGAGGTAGGAGGTCATATGGGATGCTCGGCTCGCGGGCCGTGCCGGCGGGACGTGTAAGTTCCGGGGCCGAGAGCCATCGAAGGGACCGAACCGGTGAACAAGAAGCTTTTGGCCGCACTGTCCGGCGGGGCGGCGCTCGTCCTGGCGCTGACGGGATGCGACGGCGGCGGCGAGGACAAGGGCAAGAAGCTCGACGACTGGGCCAAGAAGGTCTGCGACACGATGCAGCCCCAGGTCAAGAAGATCCAGCAGGCCAACGCCTCGATCACCTCCGTGCGCACGGAGGAGGACTCGAAGAAGGTCCAGCGGACGGACTCGGCCGCCTTCCAGGCCAACGTCGACGCCTACAACGCCCTCGCCCAGTCCGTGCAGAACGCGGGCGCGCCGCCCGTCGACGACGGCCAGGCCAACCAGGAGGACGCCGTCCGGGCGCTCAAGGACCTCTCCGCGTCGTACAAGACCCTGAAGACGAAGGTCGACGCGCTCAACACGTCCGACCGGGCCAAGTTCTCCGAGGGGCTCAAGAACATGGCCGCGGACCTCGGGAAGCTGAGCGGCAAGAGCGGCGAAGCGCTCAAGAAGTTCCAGTCCGGCGAGACCGGTCAGGCGATGGCGAAGCAGGAGTCCTGCAAGATCCCGGCGGCCACGCCGCCCGCGCAGGTCTGACGCCGTCGCGGGAACGGGCCGTCGTCGCGGGGGCGGGCTGTCACGGATTGTCAGTGGCGCCCCCGACAATGGTCCCGTGAGTACGCTGCCTTCCGCCGACGCCCCCTTCGAGTCCGCGCGCACCGCCCGGCTGCGCGACGCCCTGCTCGCCGCCGCCTTCACGGCCGACGGCCTGCTCGAACTGCTCGGCGCTCCCGCCTACGCCGCGCTCGCGCGCAGCGAGACCGTCCCTGCCCTGCGCGCCACCCGGGGGGACGGCCCGCTGGAGACCCTGGTCCGGCTCTTCCTGCTGCAGCGGTCCGTGCCCGCCGCGCGGGCCGCCGCCGCGCTGCCCCTGGAGGACTGCCTCGCCGACGGCTGGCTGGTCCGGGACGGCGACGCCGTCCGGGCGAGCGTCGACGTGCGCCCCTACGGCGGCCCGGAGGGGCAGGACTGGTGGATCGTCTCCGACCTGGGCTGTGCGGTGGGCGGCGCCGGCGGCATCGCCGGGGGCGGGGCGGGCCCGTCCGGTGTCGACCGCTCGGAGCTCGTCCTCGGCGTGGGCGGCGCCTCCACCACGCTCGCCGGCATCACGGTCCGTACGCCGGTGGGGAGCGCCCTCGACCTAGGCACGGGCTCCGGCATCCAGGCGCTGCACGCGGCCCAGCACGCCGGCCGCGTCACCGCGACCGATCTGAACCCGCGCGCCCTGCGCTTCGCCCGGCTCACGCTCGCGCTCTCCGGCGCGCCGGAGGCGGACCTGCGCCAGGGCTCGCTGTTCGAGCCGGTGGCCGACGAGACGTACGACCTGATCGTCTCGAACCCGCCGTTCGTGATCTCTCCCGGCGCCCGGCTCACCTACCGCGACGGCGGCATGGGCGGGGACGACCTCTGCCGCACGCTGGTGTCCCGGGCGGCGGACCGGCTCAACGACGGCGGCTACTGCCAGCTGCTCGCCAACTGGCAGCACGTCGAGGGGGAGGACTGGCGGGAGCGGCTGTCGTCCTGGGTCCCGGCCGGCTGCGACGCCTGGATCGTGCAGCGGGAGGTCCAGGACGTGGCCCAGTACGCCGAGTTGTGGCTGCGGGACGCTGGGGACCACCGCACCGCCCCCGAGGAGTACGCGGCGCGGTACGACGCGTGGCTCGCGGAGTTCGAGGAGCGGCGGACGAAGGGGGTCGGGTTTGGCTGGATCACGCTGTACAAGTCGGGGGCCGAGCGGCCCTCGGTGATCGCCGAGGAGTGGCCGCACCCGGTGGAGCAGCCGCTGGGCGAGAGCATCCGCGCCCACTTCGAGCGGCAGGCGTTCCTGCGGACGCACGACGACGCGGCGCTGCTGGGCGCGCGTTTCCGGCTCGCCCCGGAGGTCGTCCAGGAGCAGGTCGGGCTGCCGGGGGCGGAGGACCCGGAGCACGTGGTGCTGCGGCAGAACCGGGGCATGCGCCGCGCCACCAAGGTGGACACGGTGGGCGCCGGGTTCGCCGGCGTCTGTGACGGGACTCTCAGCGCGGGCCGGATCCTCGACGCCATCGCCCAGCTCGTCGGCGAGGACCCGGTGCTGCTGCGTGACCGGACGCCGGAGGCGATCAGGCTGCTGGTGGAGCAGGGCTTCCTGGAGCCCGAGCGGGGGTGAGACGGGCGGCGGCCGCGGGGCGGCCGACCGTATATGACCGAAAGAGAGCGGTTGGCCGAAAGTGGCGGGAAGGAAGGATGAGAAAGGCCGGGTCATGACGGAGTCCGCTCGGAGCGTGCCCGGAATGCTCCGTCCGCCCTCACCCGGTCGAAACGCCGGATGGTGATGTTGATCGCCTCGTGAGGCGTGTCCCGTATCGTCCGGATACCGTCGCCTCAGTGCGGTCGGAGGCGCGATCCTCCTGATGGTGTGACGGTCCGGGCGGCAGACAGGACGCTTGTCGGGTTACCGTTCGAGTGGCGTTGCGGGCTTTCCCCGTTTGACACGGGGGCGGGATGTACCGTCACACTCCGCAGCGTCACCGCAACTCCCATGCCGATTGCGACCGGAAGAAGAGCGAAGTTGTCCCCGACCAGCGAGACCGCACAGGGCGGCCGCCGACTCGTCATCGTCGAGTCGCCTGCCAAGGCGAAGACGATCAAGGGCTACCTCGGCCCCGGATACGTCGTCGAGGCGAGCGTCGGGCACATCCGTGACCTGCCGAACGGGGCCGCCGAGGTCCCGGCGAAGTACAAGGGCGAGCCGTGGGCCCGCCTGGGCGTGAACGTGGACGCGGACTTCCAGCCCGTCTACGTCGTCAACGCCGACAAGAAGGACCAGGTCAAGAAGCTCAAGGAACTGCTGGCCGAATCGGACGAGCTCTTCCTCGCCACCGATGAGGACCGCGAGGGCGAGGCCATCGCCTGGCACCTGCAGGAGGTCCTCAAGCCGAAGGTCCCGGTCCGCCGGATGGTCTTCCACGAGATCACCAAGGACGCGATCCAGGCCGCCGTCGCAAACCCGCGCGAGCTGAACAAGAAGCTCGTCGACGCCCAGGAGACCCGGCGCATCCTCGACCGCCTCTACGGCTACGAGGTCTCGCCGGTCCTGTGGAAGAAGGTCATGCCCCGGCTGTCCGCCGGACGGGTGCAGTCCGTGGCGACCCGGCTCGTCGTGGAGCGGGAGCGCGAGCGGATCGCGTTCCGCTCCGCCGAGTACTGGGACCTCACCGGCACCTTCTCCACCGGCCGCGGCGGTGACGCCGCCGAGCCCGGCACCTTCGCCGCGCGGCTGTCCTCCGTGGACGGCCGGCGGGTCGCCCAGGGCCGCGACTTCGGCTCGAACGGGCAGCTCAAGGACGCCGCCCAGGTGCTGCACCTGGACGAGGCGAACGCCCGCGCGCTGGCCGCCGCCCTCGCCGACACCTCGTTCGCCGTGCGCTCGGTCGAGTCCAAGCCGTACCGCCGCTCCCCGTACGCCCCCTTCCGCACCACGACCCTCCAGCAGGAGGCGTCGCGCAAGCTGGGCTTCGGTGCGAAGGCGACCATGCAGGTGGCGCAGAAGCTGTACGAGAACGGCTTCATCACCTACATGCGTACGGACTCCACGACGCTTTCCGACACGGCCGTCACCGCCGCCAGGGCGCAGGTCACCCAGCTCTACGGGGCCGACTACCTGCCGGAGAAGCCGCGCACCTACGCGGGGAAGGTCAAGAACGCCCAGGAGGCGCACGAGGCCATCCGTCCTTCGGGTGATCGTTTCCGCACTCCCGCGGAGACCCGCCTGACGGGCGACCAGTTCCGGCTGTACGAGCTCATCTGGAAGCGGACCGTCGCCTCCCAGATGAAGGACGCGGTGGGCAACTCGGTCACCGTGAAGATCGCGGGACGCGCCTCCGACGGCCGGGACGCCGAGTTCAGCGCCTCCGGCAAGACGATCACCTTCCACGGCTTCATGAAGGCGTACGTCGAGGGCGCCGACGACCCGAACGCCGAGCTCGACGACCGCGAGCGCCGGCTGCCGCAGGTCACCGAGGGCGACGCGCTGACCGCCGATGAGATCACCGCCGACGGCCACGCGACCAAGCCCCCGGCCCGCTACACCGAGGCGTCGCTGGTCAAGGAGCTGGAAGAGCGCGAGATCGGCCGTCCGTCGACCTACGCCTCCATCCTCGGCACCATCCTCGACCGCGGCTACGTCTTCAAGAAGGGCACCGCGCTCGTCCCGTCCTTCCTGAGCTTCGCCGTGGTCAACCTGCTGGAGAAGCACTTCGGCCGGCTCGTCGACTACGACTTCACCGCCGCCATGGAGGAGGACCTCGACCGCATCGCCCGCGGCGAGGCCCAGGCCGTGCCGTGGCTGCGCCGCTTCTACTTCGGCGAGGGCTCGGGGGAGGTCACCGGCCGTGCCGCCGAGGCGGGCAACGGCGACGGCGACCACCTCGGCGGCCTCAAGGAGCTGGTGACCGACCTGGGCGCGATCGACGCCCGGGAGATCTCCTCGTTCCCCGTCGGCGAGGGCATCGTGCTGCGCGTGGGCCGATACGGGCCTTACGTTGAAAGAGGGGAGCGCGGCGCGGAAAATCACCAGCGCGCGGACGTTCCCGAGGACCTGGCGCCGGACGAGCTCACCGTGGCGTACGCGGAGGAGCTGTTCGCCCGGCCGAGCGGCGAGTACGAGCTGGGCACGGACCCGGAGTCGGGCCACCCGATCGTCGCCAAGGACGGCCGCTACGGGCCGTACGTCACCGAGGTGCTGCCCGAGGGCACGCCGAAGACCGGCAAGAACGCGGTGAAGCCGCGGACGGCGTCGCTCTTCAAGTCGATGTCCCTCGACACGGTCACCCTCGACGACGCGCTGAAGCTGATGTCGCTGCCGCGTGTGGTCGGCACCGACGCCGAGGGCGTGGAGATCACCGCGCAGAACGGCCGCTACGGCCCGTATCTGAAGAAGGGCACGGACTCGCGCTCCCTGGAGACCGAGGACCAGATCTTCAACATCACGTTGGAGGAGGCCCTCGCGATCTACGCGCAGCCCAAGCAGCGCGGGCGGGCCGCGGCCAAGCCGCCGCTGAAGGAGCTGGGCACCGACCCCGTCAGTGAGCGTCCGGTGGTCGTCAAGGACGGCCGCTTCGGCCCGTACGTCACGGACGGCGAGACCAACGCCACGCTGCGCCGCGACGACGACGTGGAGACGATCACGCCGGAGCGCGGCTACGAGCTGCTCGCGGAGAAGCGGGCCAAGGCGCCGGCCAAGAAGACCGCGAAGAAGGCGGCCAAGAAGGCTCCGGCCAAGAAGACCGCCGCGAAGAAGACGACGACCGCCAAGAAGACGGCGGCGAAGAAGACGACGACGGCCAAGTCGGCCGCCACGAAGAAGACGGCGGCCAAGAAGACCGCCGCCAAGACGGCGGCCGCGGCCCCGGCGGAGTAGGCGGGGCGGTAGCGAGGCGTTGGGCGGCGGGCCGGATTCCGGTTCCGCCGCCCGGCCGTTTCCGCAGGCGGGCGCCGCTCGTCGTTCGATCAGGTGTTCGCGGCGGCGGTTGGTATTCAGGCGCTCCGGATAGGCTGGCAGGATGACGCGAGCCGAGCAGCCAACAGTGGTGACCTCTCCCCCAGGGGCACTGGCCGCGGACTCCCGCGAGCGTGCCGTCCGCGCCCTGCTGCGCATCCCCTCCTTGCGGCGGCTGTGGAGCGCCCAGGCCGCCGGGGGCGTCGGTGACGCCCTGGGCCTGCTGGTCCTGCTGCTGCTGGCGCTCCAGGCGGCCGTCACCGCCGGGTCCTTCGGCGGCGGGTACCAGGGGGCCGCCTTCGCGGTCGCCGCCGTACTCGGCGCGCGCCTCCTCGCGACGCTGCTCCTGGGCGCCGTCCTGCTCGGCCCCCTCAACTCGCTGCTGGCTCCCTCGGGCCCGCTCGACCGGCGCTGGACGATGGTCGGCGCCGACGCCGTTCGGGCCCTGCTGCTGGCCGTCGCCCCGGTGTGGATCGACTTCACCGAGAGCAAGGCGCTGGCGTCGCTGCTGGTCACGGCCTTCCTCCTGGGCGTCGCCGAGCGCGTGTGGACCGTGGCCAAGGACGGCGTGGCCCCCACCCTGCTGCCCCGGCCGCCCCTTGAGGGCGCCGCCGTCCGGCCCGTCCCGGACCACGGCGACGCGCTGCGGCGACTGACGCTGCGCACGTCCTTCGTCGCCCTGCCGGTCGCCGCGGCGGCCCTCGTCGCCATCACGCTCGTGAGCAACCTGCTGGGGTCCGGCATCGACTGGTTCCACCAGCACCAGCCGGCCCTCGGCTCGTACCTCGCGGCGGCCCTGTTCAACGCCTCCGGCGTGATCGTGTACTTCCTGTCCCTCCCCGGCGCGCGTGAGACGACCGCGCGCTCCCCGCTGGAGGGCCTGCGCCGGCCCAAGCACGAGCAGGCGCCCGACACGGGGCGGACGGGCGGCATCCCCGTCTTCGTCCTGTCCTGCGCGGCCGTCGCCGGCGCGGTCGCCGCGGCCTTCGGTGTCGCCGTCCTCCAGGCCTACGACCTGGGCGGCGGCCCGGTCGCCAGCGGCCTGCTGGCGCTCGCCCTCACCGGCGGACCGGTCGTCGGCATCCGCGTCGCGGGCCGGATCCTGCCCGGGTTCTCCCGCCGCAGGCTGCTGGCCCTCTCGCTCGCCGTGGCGGGCGTCGCCCTGCTGGCCGCCGGGCTGGTGCCCGACGCCACGACCGTGCTGCTGCTCGTCCTGATCGCGGGCGTCGCGGCCGGCGTCGTGGCGAACACCGGCCACACCCTCCTCGACCAGGAGACCGAGGAGGAGCGGCGCCCGCGCACCACGGAGCACCTGCACGCGGTCGTCCGGGTCACCGCGGCGCTGGCCGCGGTCGCCGCCCCCGTCCTCGCCGCGCTCATCGGCCCGCACCGGGCCGAGAGCGGCAACTTCGTCTTCGACCACGGCGGCGCGGCCTTCACACTGATGCTGATCGGCGCGCTGCTGCTGCCGGTGGGCGCGCTCGTCCTGGGCAAGACCGACGACCGGCACGGGGTGCCGTTCCACCGCGACCTGCTGGACGCCGTCCGTGACGGCGACCCGGTCGAGGCGACGGCGGCCAACGGCTTCTTCCTGGTCTTCGACGGTGGCGACGGCGCCGGCAAGTCCACCCAGGTGCAGGCCATCGCCGAATGGATCCGGTCCAAGGGCCACGAGGTCGTCGTCACCCGCGAACCCGGCGCCACGGCGATCGGCAAGCGGCTGCGCGCCATCCTGCTGGACGTCGCGTCGGCCGGGCTGTCGGACCGGGCGGAGGCGCTGTTGTACGCCGCCGACCGCGCGGAACACGTCAACGCCGTCGTCCGGCCCGCCCTGGAGCGCGGCGCGGTCGTCATCTCCGACCGCTACATCGACTCGTCCGTCGCCTACCAGGGCGCCGGCCGCGACCTGTCCCCGACCGAGATCGCCCGGATCAACCGCTGGGCGACGGAGGGGCTCGTCCCGCACCTGACGGTGCTGCTGGACGTCTCGCCGGAGACCGCGCGCGAACGCTTCACCGAGGCGCCCGACCGGCTGGAGTCGGAGCCCGCCGAGTTCCACGAGCGGGTGCGGAAGGGCTTCCTCGCCCTGGCCGCCGCCGACCCGGCGCGCTACCTCGTCGTCGACGCCGGGCAGGAGCCCGAGGCCGTCACCACCGTCGTGCGCCACCGCCTCGACGAGGCCCTGCCGCTGTCCGCCCAGGAGATCGAGGCCCGCGAGGAGGCCCGCAGGGCCGCCGAGGCCGAGGCCCGCCGCAAGGCGGAGGAGGAGGCGGCGCGCAAGGCCGAGGAGGAGCGGCTGGAGCGCGAACGCCAGGAGCAGCTGGCCAAGCTGCGCGCGGAGGAAGAGGAGCGCAAGCGCCGGGAGGCCGAGGAGGCCCGCCGCCTGGAGGCCGAACGGCAGGCGGAGGAGGCGCGGCAGCGCGCCGAGGAGGCGCGCCGGCTCGCGGACGAGGAGCGCCGTCGCCGTGAGGCGGAGGAGCGCGCCCGGGCCGCCGAGCAGGAGCGGCTGCGCAAGCAGGCCGAGGAGGAGGCGCGGCTGCGCGCCGAGGCCGAGGAGCGGCGCCGGGAGAAGCAGCGGAAGGCCGAGGAGGCGCTGCTGCGCGCGGAGGCGGCGCGGACGGCGGCGGATGGTGCTGCTGCGGACGGTGTTGCCGCGGGCGAGGCCGGCGCTGATGATGCTGCCGGTCCTGATGACGTGCCCACGGTCGAGCAGTCGGCGGTGAAGGCGGAGGCGGCTGATCTCTCGAAGCGGGCGAAGGCGCCGGACGCGGAGCGGACCGAGCAGCTCCGGGTCCCGCCCGTGCACCGGCCGGACCCGCGCGAGACGCTGCTCATGCGGGACGCCGACGAGACGGTGACCGTTCAGTCGCCGCTGGTGCACCGCAAGGATCCGCGGGAAGCGGACAAGGGATCGACCCACGCCGAGGAGGCCGGTGCGGAGGACGTGACGGCCGTGCTGCCGACCACCGGTCCTGCGCGGCCCGCCAAGGAGCCGGCCGGCGAGCCCGCCGGTGAGCCCGCCGGAGCCGAGGACGAGACCGCGTACCTGCCGCCCGTGCGCTCGGACGAGCCCGCGCCGGCCGAGGGCGCTGCTGCTGCCCCTGCTGTTCCTGATGCCGTCGATTCCGGTGGTGCCGAGGACGAGACGACGGTGCTGCCCCCGGTGCCGACCCTTCCGCCGCCGGTGCAGCGGGTCACGTGGGGCATGCGGTCGGGAAAGAACGACGCCTCCGCTGACGCCGACGCGGCCGGTACTGCCGCGAAGGCCGTCGGCCCGACGGACGCCGGGCGGGCCGAGGACCCGGTGGACCGGGTTCCGGACTGGCTGTTCCGGCCCGAGGAGTCCGGCGGTGCCGTGGCGCCGGCGGGTTCCGAAGAGCGCGCTCCGGCGGACGACGCGGACGGCATGCGCACGCGCGAGATGCCGCGCCCCGGCGCCGAGGCGGACGCCCCGGCGGACGCGGCGGACAAGGAGCGCAAGGCCCGGCGCCGCCCGGAGTGGGCCGAGGGCCGACGGGAGGGCGACGACGCCGAGGCGCCGACGCTCGCCGACGACCTCTTCGGCCGGCACGACGGCGACAGCGACGGTGGTCCGGGCGGCGCTTCCGGGCGGCGCAAGGGCCGCTGAGCGACCGCGGGCGCCCGCCGCTTACGGGCGGGTGGACCGCGGCGGGAGCCTGGCCCGGGCCCCGTTGTCAGTGGTCTGCCCCACAATGGGTGACCGGGCAGACCGCAGGACGAACGGGCGCGGAGGACAGCCATGGCGGTATGGGACGACCTGGTCGGACAGGACCGGGTCACGGAGCAGCTCTCCGCTGCCGCCTGTGACGCGGACGCGCTGGTCACGGCCGTGGAAGCCGGTCGCGCGGCGGGGCAGGACGCGGCGCCCGCCGACGTGTCCGGCTCTAGGATGACGCACGCGTGGCTGTTCACCGGACCGCCCGGTTCCGGCCGGGCGACCGCCGCCCGCGCCTTCGCGGCGGCCCTGCAGTGCGTCAGCCCGGACCGGGCGCTGCCCGGCGGCGGCCCCGGCTGCGGGTTCTGCGACGGCTGCCACACGACGCTCGTCGGCACCCACGCCGACGTCGAGATCGTCCGTACGGACCTGCTCTCGATCGGCGTCAAGGAGACCCGCGACCTCGTCCGGCGCGCCCAGCTCTCGCCGGCCGGCGGCCGGTGGCAGGTGATCGTGCTGGAGGACGCCGACCGCCTCACCGAGGGCGCGGGCAACGTGCTGCTCAAGGCCGTGGAGGAGCCCGCTCCGCGGACCGTCTGGCTGCTGTGCGCCCCCTCGCTGGAAGACGTGCTCCCGACGATCCGCTCCCGCTGCCGGTCCCTGACCCTGCGCACGCCGTCCACCGCGGCCGTCGCGGACGTGCTCGTCCGGCGGGACGGCATCGAGCCGGAGCTGGCCGGCCGGGTCGCCCGCGCCACGCAGGGCCACATCGGCCGGGCCCGCCGCCTGGCCACGGACGAGCGGGCTCGCGCGCGCCGCGCCTCGGTGCTCAAGCTGCCGCTCCGGGTCGACGACGTGGGTGGCTGCCTGAAGGCGGCGCAGGAGCTGATCGACGCGGCGGCCGAGGACGCCAAGCAGGTCGCCGAGGAGGTCGACACCAAGGAGACCGAGGAGCTGAGGGCCGCCCTCGGGGCCGCGGCCGGCACCGGCGGCCGCCTGCCGCGCGGCACGGCCGGCGCCATGAAGGAACTCCAGGACAAGCAGAAGCGCCGGTCCACCCGTACCCAGCGCGACAGCCTGGACCTGGCCCTGACCGAGCTCACCGGCTTCTACCGCGACGTCCTCGCCCTCCAGCTCGGCTCCCGCGTCGAACTGGCCAACGACGACGACCGGGACACCCTCCGGCGCATCGCCTCCGCCTCACGCCCCGAGCACACCCTGCGCCGCATCGAGGCCATCGCCGCCTGCCGCCAGGCCCTCGACCGCAACGTGGCCCCCCTGCTCGCCGTCGAGGCCATGACGATGGCCCTGCGGGCGGGGTGAGGCCAGAGACGGAGAGCGGAACGGCCGGGCACTTCGATGCCCGGCCCGCGCGGCGCCGCCTGTGCCACAACGAAAAAACCCAGGTCACACTGGGTGTGACCTGGGTTTCGCCGGAGCCGCCTGCGGGATTTGAACCCGCGACCTACGCATTACGAGTGCGTTGCTCTGGCCAACTGAGCTAAGGCGGCAGTGCTGCCGGGCCGAGATCGGCATCAGCAGCGGGCCCAAGTCTACACAGTTCCGGAGGGTGCTCCGTACCGGGCGGTCCTACGGGCTGATGAGCAGGCCAGAGCGGGGGCGGGGAAGGGGGGTCAGGAGCAGCGGAGGCCGGAGCGAGGGGGTGTGCCGGTGAGGAGGTAGGAGTCGATCGCGGAGTCCACGCAGGAGCTGCCGCGGGTGTAGGCGGTGTGGCCGTCGCCGTCGTAGGTGAGGAGGTGGCCGGAGGAGAGCTGGGAGGCGAGGGAGCGGGCCCAGGGGTAGGGGGTGGCGGGGTCGCGGGTGGTGCCGACGACGAGGATGGGCGCCGCGCCGCGGGCCGTGATGCGGTGGGGGTGGCCGGTGGCGTGCGTGGGCCAGTACGCGCAGCTCAGGGAGGCCCAGGCGAGGACTTCGCCGAGCACCGGCGAGGCCTTGCGGAAGGCCGGGAGCGCCTGGCGGACGTCGTCCGGGCCGTGGAAGGCGGGGGGTGCGTCCAGGCAGTTCACGGCGGCGTTGGCGGCCATGAGGTTGGAGTACGAGCCCTTCGCGTTCCGCTCGTAGTAGGCGTCGGAGAGGGCGAGGAGCACGGAGCCGTTGTCGGCGGCCGCCAGGGCCAGGGCCTTGCGGAGGGCGGGCCAGGCGGCCTCGTCGTACATGGCCGCGATCACGCCGGTCGTCGCCAGGCCCTCGGTCAGCCGGCGCGGCTGGCCGGTGGGGAGCGGGTGGGCGTCGACCTTCGCGAGGAAGGAGCGCAGGCGGTTCCCGGCGTCCTCGGGGCCGCGGGTGCCCAGCGGGCAGTCGGTGTGGCGTGCGCAGTCGCGGGCGAAGGCGGTGAACGCGGTCTGGAACCCGGCCGCCTGTTCGCGGTTGACGCGCTCCTGGTCGAGCGAGGGGTCCAGGGCGCCGTCCAGCACCAGCCGGCCGACGCGGGACGGGAAGAGCTCGGCGTAGGTGGCGCCGAGGAAGGTGCCGTAGGAGGCGCCGACGTAGTGCAGTTTCTCGTCGCCGAGCAGGGCCCGCAGGACGTCCATGTCCCGGGCCGCCTCGACGGTGGAGACGTGGCGCAGGACTCTGCCGGCCCGGGCCGCGCAGCCGTTGGCGAACTTCTTCAGGTTCGCCACGAAGCGGCGGGTCTCCACGGAGTTCTGCGGGGTGGGGTCGGACTGGGCGTAGCCGTCCATCTCGCCGTCCGACAGACAGGTGACCGGGGTGCTGCGGCCGACGCCGCGCGGGTCCACGGCGACGAGGTCGTAGCGGGCCCGGACGGACGACGGGTACTTCGCGGCCACGTGGCCCTGCAGGTAGCCGATCGCCGAGCCGCCCGGTCCGCCCGGGTTGACCAGCAGGGACCCCAGGCGTTTGCCGGGTCCGGCGGCCTTTTTGCGGGACACGGCGAGGGTGATGTCGCCGCCGCGGGGGACGGAGTAGTCCAGCGGCACCTTCATGTCCGCGCAGTCGAACGCGGCGCTCTTTCCGCTGCCGCAGGAGTGCCAGCGCAGTTTCTGGGCGTAGTACGGCCGCAGGGGTTCCGCGAGCGCGGCGAGGTCGGTGTCGGTCGCGTCGGTCGCGCGGGAGGTGTCGGTGGTCGTCGTCTGGACGGACGCGCCGGGGGCGTCGGGGTCCATTGGCGCGGCCGCGGCCGGTCCGGGGCCGCCGGCGGCCAGCGCGGAGAGCAGGAGGGCCGCGGCGGCGGCCAGGGTGCCGGAGGTACGGAGCAGGCGGCTGTTGTCCATCGGCAGGTCCCTCTGTGTGGCAGACAGGTGGGCGTGCGGCGTACGGCGTGCGGAAACCACGGGAGACGTGGTGCTTCTGCCCGCATACGGGCGGGTTCGCGGGCCGTACCGGGCCGGGCACGGGTGTACGGAGCGTATCCGGGCGGACACCGGAAAGGGGTAGTCCCGGCGGTCAGGTCGCCTCGTACGAGTGAGGATTCACCCGGGTTGTGGTGTCCTCGGGCCTCCTGTGCTCGGCCGGTCGGCGGGGGGTGTCGGGGGCGCCGGGGGCGTCGGGAGTGTTGGGAGTGCCGAGGGTGTCGGGAGGTGTCCGCGCGAGGGTTTTCCCAAGGGCGTGAGGGTTTTCCCGAGGGATTTCTGCGGCCTCTTGACTCTGGGCATATGAGGAGCAAACTGGTCATACACCAGCCAACGGTGAGAGCCGCACCGTCGATGAAGACGTTCATCGGCCCGAGTGACCCCCATCTCGTCGACTGGCCAGGCCCCCGGGAGAGCCCCTGCCGGGATCGGAGCCGCGGGCGACGGCCCGGACTCGCGGTCCGGTGTGGAGCACCGGGGGCTGACGTATGTCCGCCGTCGGGCGGCCGTACGTCGGCTGTCATGTGGCCGCCGTCGCATGGCCGCGGCCGTGTGCGGCTGCGAGGGGAATCTTTTCTTCCGGCTGGGGGACGGTTTACCTGTGCTGGCGCTGTGCCCAACTCTCCTGCGAATTCGCGCATTCGCCAGTGCGTAGAGGCATGGCCCCCACCCCGCGTCGGAACCGCGACCGGCGCTCCGCATAATGGCGCGGTCGGCGAGAGTGGGGCCGGGTGGCGTGTTGCCGCCGGGTGGGGTGCCGACGCGATACCGGGGGGAACATGTCAGGCGAGCACGCCGTCGCGCCGTCGAATCACGCCGTCGCGCAGCAGGGTCACGCCATCGCGCTGGAAGGTGTCGGCAAGACCTACAACACCACGGGCGCCTCGCCCGCCGTCCGCGCGCTCGACGACGTCTCGGTGACGTTCGGGCGGGCCACGTTCACCGCCGTCATGGGCCCCTCGGGCTCCGGCAAGAGCACGCTGCTCCAGTGCGCCGCCGGTCTGGACCGGCCGGACGCGGGCCGGGTCCACGTGGACGGTGTCGATCTGGGACCGCTCTCCGAAAGACAACTGACCGAGTTTCGGCGCGAACGGATCGGCTTCGTCTTCCAGGCGTTCAACCTCCTCGGCTCCCTCACCGCCGCCCAGAACGTTGGTCTCCCGCTCCGGCTCGCCGGACGCCGTCCCGACCGCCGGGCGGTGCGCGAGGCTCTCGAACAGGTCGGACTGGCAGGGCGGGAGGGGCACCTGCCCTCCCAGATGTCGGGCGGCCAGCAGCAGCGCGTCGCCATCGCCCGCGCCCTGATCGCGAAGCCACAGGTGGTGTTCGCGGACGAACCCACGGGCGCCCTCGACAGCGTCAGCGGACGCACCGTCCTCGAACTGCTCCGCACCCTCGTCGACGTCCGGGGCCGTACCGTCGTCATGGTGACCCACGACCCCGGGGCCGCCTCCTGGGCCGACCGGGTCCTCTTCCTCGCCGACGGCCGCGTCCGCGACGAGCTTCACGGCGCCGGCGCCCAGCTGATCGCGGAGCGCATGGCCGGCCTCGAACCGGCCCGCGCCCACGCGGGGCCGCACGACCACACCTCGGGGAGACACCGTTGAGCGGCCCGAGCGGAACGCCGCGCGGACTGCCCTTCGCCCTCCTGCTCCCGGTCGCCGCCGCCTCGCTGCGCAAACGGTGGACCGCCTTCGCCGGCTCGTTCGTCGCGCTCACCCTCGGTGTCGCCCTGATCGGCGCCACCGGCCTGCTCACCGAGGCCGCCGCCGACGTGGAGAGCCCCGACCCGGCCGCCCCTTCGCTCAAGAAGCTGCTCACCTTCACGGCGGGCGTCTCCGGCTTCGTCTCCGTCTTCGTCGTCGCCTCCACCTTCGCGTTCGCGGTGGCCGCCCGCCGGCGCGAGACCGCGCTGCTGCGTGCCGTCGGAGCCACGCCCCGGCAGGTCAGAGGGCTGGTGCTGGGCGAGGCGCTGCTGGTCGCGCTGGTGGCGTCCGGGTGTGGTGCCCTGCTGGCGCCGGTCCTCGCGTCGCCGCTCGCCGACTGGCTCGTCCGGCGCGCCGTCGCCCCCAAGGGCTTCTCCGCCCCCACGACACCCGGCCCCCTGCTGATCGCGGTCGCCGTGGAGGTCGTCGTCGCCCTGCTGGGCGCCTGGGTCGCGGCCCGGCGGGCGGGCCGCGTGCGCCCCACCGAAGCGCTCGGCCAGGCGGCCGTGGACCGGGGGCGTACGACGGTCGGCCGCGTGCTGTGGGCCGTGCTCGCCCTCGCGGCCGCGGTCGCCGTCCCCCTGCTGCTGGCCGCGATGCCCGAACCGCTGCGGCGGGACCCCCAGTTGCGCGATCCGCGCAATCTGCCCGACTGGGCCCTGGTCTGCGACCTGCTGGCCATCTCCACGGTGGCGCTCCTGGCCCCGCTGCTGGTACCGCCGCTCGTACGGCTCCTCACCCTGCCGGTGCGGCTGTCCGCCGGCGCGATCGGGCTCCTCGCCCGGCAGAACGCGCTCACGGCCGTCCGTCGGACGGTGTCCACGGCCACGCCGGTGTTCCTCGTCGTCGCACTCGCCGGCAGCGTTGTCGGCTCCACCGCGGCGTTCGCCGAGGCGCGCGACGAGCAGACGCGGGCGGCCCTGCGCGCCGACTACGTCATCGAGGCGGACGGCCCGAAGGGCGTCCCGCCCGAGTTCACCCTGCCGGCCCCCGACGGCCGGGACGAAGGCCCGGAGGAGGGCGGCCGGGTGGGCGCGTTCGGCCGCATGGGGACGGGCGGCCGGATGGGGACGGGCGGCCGGATGGGCCTGGACGTCACCGCCGTGGGCGACACCCCGCTGACGGGCCTCGACGCGCGGGCCGGGAGCGGCGCGGCGGACGCGATGGTCACCACCGCCACGGTGGTCGACGGAGACATCACCAGGGCTTGGGAGCTGCCGGCCGAGGCCGGTTCCCTGGCCGACCTCAAGGGGCCCGGCACGGTGGCCGTCTCCACCGGGCTCGCGAAGAGCCGGCACTGGCGGCTCGGCGACCGCCTGTCCGCCGGCCTGGCCGACGGCACGACGGCCACCCTGCGGGTGGTCGCGGTCGTCCGTACACCGCTGAGCCTGAACGAGGTCCTCGTCCCGTACGCGGCGGTGGCGGGCCACGACCGGTCCCTGCGCGCCGACACCGTCTACCTGTCCGCCAGTACCAACGGGTCCGTCTCCGTGGCCTACGCGGCGGAGGACGACGGGGAAGACGCGAGCGGGGTGCGGTTGACGACCGCCGGTGAGTGGACGGGCGGCAACGACAGCCCGCAGAACCGCTACCTGTGGATCGCCCTGGCCGCCATCCTCGGGCCGGCCGTGCTCTACGCCCTCATCGCCGTCGTCAACACGATGGTCATGTCCACCGGCGACCGCCTCCGCGACTTCGCAACCCTGCGGCTCACGGGCGGCAGCGACCGCCAGGTCCTCGGCATGGTCGCCGGGGAGGCGGTCCTGACGACGGCGACGGCCGCGGCCCTCGGACTGCTGGTCACGCTCGCCACGCAGGCGACGACGGCCTGGCTCTACAACGGGTGGATCGACGGCGCGGCCGTCCCCGCCTTCCGGCTCCCGTGGGCGGTGACCTGCACGGCCGCCGGTACGTGCCTCGTCCTCGCGCTGCTCGCCTCGCTCGTCCCGGCCCGGCTCGCCCTGCGTGGACGGGCGTTGGACGCCGTCGGCGGGCGGGAGTGAGACCGCCGGGGCTCCCGGGACGTCCGGGATGATGGCCGCAGCCCGACGGCCGTATGCCGACGACGTTTCGGCGTCGGCTTGGACCACCGCACAGCCAGGAAAGACGGAAAGAACGTGAACAACCCGAACCCCTCCGACCAGCCGAAGGACGCCGACGCCGGGCGGGACGGATCCTCGTCGCCGGACCAGCAGTTGGCGCTGTGCATGTCCCTCGGCCTGTCGGCCGGCCTCGCGCTCGGCTTGCTGTTCGACAACATCGGGCTCGGCCTGTCCCTGGGCATGGGGGTGGGCAGCATGGTCGGCCTCGCCCTCCGCGCGCGGCGCGGGCAGGCGGAGGAGCCGGCGGGACCGGACGGAGGGCAGGGCGGCCCCGTCGGCGGCGCCTGACCGGTTCGTCGGCTGGCCGGATTCCTCTCCCGCCCGTTGCCGGGGACTTCCTCCCGCGCGATGATCACGTCTCGCAGCGACTCGATCACGCAGAGGACTGGAGATCGGACATGGCATTCCGCATCGCGCTCCGCGCCGTCGCCCCGACCCTGGCGGCCGCGGCGCTGACGTTCGCCGTCGCGCAGGGCGCTCCGGCGGCCGCGGCGGCGCACCCGGGCATACCGGCGCCCGCCGCACCGAGCGCGTCCGCCGCGACCGCTTCGAGCACTCCCACCACTCCGGCACGTCAGTCGGCACCGACGGACGACAATCCGTTCCGCGCCATGGAGTTGGAGGGCCTGAAGGCGGAGTACCGCTTCATGTGCCCGGCCGGCCGCTGCGTCGGCTACTGGTCGCTCGCCCTCACCGAGGACCGCCTCAAGCGGCACTACCAGGGCGGGGAGTTCTTCGCCTACGCGCCCGCGAAGGGTGAGTTCGGCTTCTTCGTCGACACGGACATCGTCTACCGCACGGTGAAGAACCCCCGCCAGGTCCGGCTGGTCGACAGCGACTTCACGCGGCGGAACGCCCGTATCGAGATCCGCTACGGCAACCCGGAGCGGCCCCGCCAGGCGGACGTGGTCGCCACGGCGACGACGTGGATGTGACGGCCTCCTGAGGCTCTCCGCTCAGGCATCCCTGCCCACGCCTCCCTGCTCACCCCTCCCTGCTCACACCTCCCTGCTCACCCCTCCGCGGCGGCGAACGGGCCGCCGGGGCCGAAGACCCGCTCGGCGAAGCGTTCGCCGATGCGGCGGTGCCCGCCGTCGTCCGGGTGGAGGCCGTCCGGCAGCGGTACGTCGGCGAAGTCCGGCTCGCCGTAGAGGGCGAGGCCGTCCAGGTAGTGCAGGTTCGCGTCGTCGGCCGCCCGCTGCGCGGTGATGCGGGCGAGCTCGTCCCGGATGACGGTCAGCGTGAGGCGCGTGGGGTCCGACGGGTCGCCGAGGGCCCGGAAGGAGAGCCGGTTCTCCTTGAAATCGGGCATGAGCGGTCCCGGGGTGTTCTCCTGCAGCGGGCAGAAGACGGGCGAGACGACCAGCAGCGGCGTGGTGGGGTGCCTGTCGCGGAGGGTGTCCAGGAACCCGTGGACGGCCGGGGCGAAGGCGCGCCGCCGCATCAGGTCGGTGTTGACCACGTTGATCCCGATCTTGACGCTGATCAGGTCCGCGGGCACGTCGCCCATCGCACGGGCCACGAACGGGTCGAGCAGGGCGTTGCCGCCCAGGCCGAGGTTGACCAGCTCGACGCCGCCCCGCGCGGCGGCCAGCGCCGGCCAGGTGGCGGTGGGGTGCGTGGCGGCGGAACCGTGGCTGATGGAACTGCCGTGGTGCAGCCACACCCTGCGGCCGCGGTCGGGCACGGGCTCCACGGGCGCGTCCGTCCGAAGGGCTACCAGTTCCGTGGTCTCGTCGTGCGGCAGCCAGATCTCGACGTCCTTCGGCTCGCCGGGCAGCCCGTCGAACCGGAGGGTGGCGGACGGGCCGGGGGTGACGACGGAGGTCTGGGCGGCCATGTCGACCGTCCGCACGTTGCCGCCCTCGGCCACGGCGCGCCCGGCCGGGCGGCCGTCGACGAGCAGGTCGTACACGCTGTCCGGCCGCGCCGGCAGGCCCTGGTAGACCGTCTTCGTGGGGAGCACGTCCAGCTCGACGGCGGTGGCGCCGGTCCGGAAGGCCAGCCGGACGCCCGAGGGCTGGGACTCCGCGGACAGCAGGCGCTCGTCCGGGAACCGCTGCCGGACCCAGGTGGGCAACCGGTGCGGCAGCAGGCCGCGTTCCGTGCGTTCCAGTTCGAGGGCGCCGCGCACGATGCCGGCGTCGATCGGGGTGGTGATCCAGTCGGTCACGTCGAACTCCTTACAACGGACGGCACATGACGGAACGTCACGGCGCCCGCGTCACTTCACGAAGCGGCGAGGCAGGACGTACCCACCCTAAGCGCCCCCACTGACATCGGTCCGAGCCCCGTCCGAGGGGGACGTCGTTCCCATCGCGGCCCGGATCCTCGGCTCCGCCCAGTCCAGCCAGCCCAGGTACCACTCGGCGAAGGTCAGCCGCTCGGCGCCGCGCCGCTGGAGTGGCACCAGGCCCTCCCCGACCGCGCGGACGTCCTCCCACATCAGGCCGCGCTCCTCGCCGGTCACGACGAGCAAGGAGTAGTAGCCGCAGCCCTGGTGGCCCAGGCGCAGTGTCCCCCAGGTCAGTTCGGCATCCAGCGCGTCCCACCGGGCGTCCCAGGCGGCCCGGTCCCGCGCGTACGTCTCGTCGTCGGGGTAGGCCGCCCGGCGCGGCTCGTTCTCCTCGTGCTCATCGAGCAGTTCCTGGACCGCGCCGGGCCGGAAGGGCCGCGAGGTGACGCCGGACGTCTCCCCGGCCCGCGGCCCGGTCAGCAGAGGGCTCAGCGGCATCACGCCGTACTCCGGCCCCGCCCCGCTCGCCGCCACCTCCAGGAGGAACGAGCGGTAGTCGGCGGGGAGCGCGACGTTCAGGCGCTCCTCGGCGCGGGCCAGTTCGGCCTCGGTGAGGGGCGGCGCCAGTTCGAAGCGGTGACCGCCGTCGAGCCAGACGGCTCCGAAGACGCGGTCCATCACCTCCGGCGTCGTCCGGAGGGCCAGCACCCTCTCGCGCACGCCCGCCCATATGTCTGTCATGTCGGGCGACGTTACCGGGGACCACCGGTCCTTCACCTCCGCATTTCAACCGGGCGGCGGCGTCCCGCCCGACGCCCTACCGCCCTGCCTCGGCCGCGGCCGAGGTCAGGAACTCCTCCCAGGTGCGGGTGCCGAACGAGGCCCCCTCCAGGGACAGGTTCTCGGCGGCGCGGTAGGCGCGGCCCGCCTTGCCGGGCAGGCGCACCGGCAGCATCAGCCGGTGCTTGCCGTACGCCCGCAGGTAGTCGCGGGCGAGGTCGCCCATGCCGTGGACGGTCGGTCCCGCCAGGTCGGGCACGAGGCCGGCGGGCTCGCCGAGGGCCAGTTCCACGAGCCGCGCGGCCACCTCGCGGGCGTCGACGGGCTGCATGCGGAGCCCGCCGGGGACGGGCACCACCGGCGACTTCGCCATCGAGCGCACCGCCTTCAGGACCAGGTCGTGGAACTGCGCCGCCCGCAGCGTCGTCCACGGCAGCCCCGACTCCGCCACGGCCCGCTCCGCGCCCAGCTTGGCCCGGAAGTAGCCCAGCGGGACCTTGTCCGCGCCGATCACGGAGATGTACACGAAGTGCCGCACCCGGGCGTCGGCGGCGGCCCGGACGAGGTTGCGGGTCGCGACGTCGTCGCCCTTCGGCCCGCCCGCGAGGTGGAGGACGGTCTCGACCCCGTCCAGCGCCGCGGCGAGCGCCCGGCCGCCGTCCTCCGCGAGCAGGTCGCAGGCGACGTACTCGACGCCGTCCGCCGCCTCGCGGCCGTGCCTGCTCAGCACCCGCACCTCGCGGCCCGCCTGCCGCAGGAGGGGGACGACGTGGCCGCCCAGGGTGCCCGTGCCGCCGGTGACGAGGATCGGTGACGTCATGACTGCTCCACTGTGTTCGGGTCCGGAGGGGTACCTCCGGGCGCGTCCTCCGCTTTTCGGTGATCTACTTCTCTGACCCGCAGGGGGAAGGGAATGTGACAGGTGAACGAGCACGATTTCTCAGCCGGCCGGTTCGAGGAGCACCGGAGCCGGCTGCGCGCGGTGGCGTACCGCATGCTGGGCTCGGTGAGTGAGGCCGAGGACGCCGTTCAGGAGGCGTGGCTGCGCTACGACCGGACGGACGTGAGCGAGGTGGAGAACCTCGCCGGCTGGCTGACGACCGTCGTCGGGCGCGTCTGCCTGAACGTCCTGCGCGCCCGTGCGACCCGGCGCGAGGACCCGCTCGACGCCCTGACCGTGCCCGATCCGCTCATCCGCCGCGAGGACGTGCCCGACCCGGAGCAGGAGGCGCTGCTGGCCGACTCGGTCGGACTGGCGCTGATGGTCGTGCTGGAGTCGCTGGCACCGGCGGAACGGCTTGCCTTCGTCCTGCACGACATGTTCGCCGTGCCCTTCGACGAGATCGCGCCGCTGATCGAACGTTCCGCCGCGGCGACGCGCCAGCTCGCCAGCCGCGCCCGCCGTCGCGTCCAGGACCAGGCGCCGGCACCCGACCGCGACCTCGCACACCAGCGCAAGGCCGTCGACGCGTTCTTCGCCGCGTCGCGGGACGGCGATTTCGACGCCCTCGTCGCCGTCCTCCACCCCGACGTCATCCTGCGGTCCGACGGCGGCGTCCGCCGGACGAACGTCCTCAACGGCGCGCACATGGTGGCCTCGCAGGCGGTCACGTTCTCGAAGCTGTCCCCGTACGTCCGCCCGGCCCTGATCAACGGCACGGCCGGCGTCGTGGTCGCCATGGAGGGGCGGGCGCCGATCTCCGTCATGGCCTTCACCGTGGTCGACGGCCGGATCGTGGCCATCGACGTGCTGATGGATCCGGAGCGGCTGGCGGGGCTGGAGGTGGCCGGGATCGGAAAGTGACGTGAGGGCCGAGGGGTGGCATGCGCGCTACGCCGGGTTGGGCAGGTGCGTCCACAGGTCACCGCGGCCGGGCGGGGACAGGCGCATGGACGTCAGGGCCTTCGCCGGGAGCGGCCCGGTGCGGAGGGCGTCGGCCTCGGCGGTCCGCGGGAGGTCCCGGCCGGCGGACCGCAGGAGGGCGCCGAGGACCGGGCCGTCGCCGGCCAGCGGGGCCAGGGCGCCGGTGACGAGGCAGCCGACGACCTTGCGGTGGAGGACGGCCGGATCGTCGGTCAGCAGCCGGCCGGTCAGCGGGGGAGCCGGGATGCCGTGCCGGGCCAGCCGTGCCGGGCTGACGCGGATGTCGGCCAGGTCGCGGTAGACGAGGCGGAGCGGGCGGTCGTCGCGGTCGACGACCACGAGGAGGTTCTGGCCGTGCGCCTCCAGGGCCACGCCGAGGTCGAGCAGCTCCAGGCAGACGCCGAGGGCCAGCCGCGCGAAGGCGGTGGCCCGCGCCAGGCGTTCGGCGGGCGGGTGGGAGGACAGCAGGGCGGGCAGGACGGCGGCCGGGACGACGCGTTCGCCGGCCGCCGCGTCCCCGTACCGGTACGGCGACTCCCGCAGGACCGCCGCCAGGTCGGCCGTTCCCGCGCCGGCCGCCGCGAGCGTACGGGCGATGTGCAGCCGGCCGTCCAGGCGACCGGCGACGCGTGCGGCGAAGTCGGAGGTGGCGAGCGCGTGGGTGACGGAGTACGGCGAGATGTCCCGTACCGCCGACGTCAGTTGCGTGCTCACCGCCGTCTTGACGTGCGTGTTCCCGCCCATGTCGAGGGTGCGGAGGGAGAGCAGCGGGTGGGCCGCCGGGCCCGGGCGCAGGGGCGGGCCGGAGAGGACGTGCGCGGCCTGCCAGGGGTGGACCGGGATCAACGCGGCCAGGCCGTCGCGCAGTTCCGGCGGCCAGGTGCCCACCACCGTCGCGCCTTCGACGGCCGCCAGCCGCAGGTGGACCACCGGCCGGTGCTCCGGCGCGTACGCCAGTTGCTCGGCGGCGGAGAAGCCGGGCCGGGCGCGGCAGGTGGGGTGGTACGGGTGGCCGTCCGTCGGCCACTGCTCCCAGTCCCAGGGCGCCTGGCCCGAACCGGTCGGCGGGTGTGTCGTGTCGCGTCCGTGGCGTGCGGCGCGGGAGAGGGTCAGGGAGGCGACGCTGTGGTCGAGTTCGGCGGCGAAACGCGGACCGTTCGGCAGACCGAGCCGTGCCGAGAGGGCGGTCATGAGTTCCGCCGGATGGTCGTGAGGGACGCCGTCCAGCTCCAGCGCGGTGACGGTGACGGCCGTCGACCAGGGGTCGGACGGCGGGCCGTGCAGCCGGCGGCCGTCGGACAGCCGCAGGGTGACGCTGCCGTGGGCGCTCGTGCGGGAGGTGATCCAGGGCAGGGGTTCGTGGACGAGGCCGCGCCACAGGCGGGTCAGTACGGACGCCCTCGCGCCGGGCAGGAGCGCGCTGAAAGCGTCCGTCAAGTCGGGCGCGGCGGCGGCCAGTTCGCTGGCCAGGATTCGCTCGGCGGAGGTCCGGCACACGCGCATGTCCTACCGCAGGGGAACACCCTCCACACATACTGATGGCCGATGAATGCATTCACTCGGGCCGCTGACGCACTGGCCGTGACGCCGCTGCTCAACTGTCTGCTCAGAGAAGCCGCCGACCCTGCCGACCCCGCTGAGCTCTCCGGCGTCGCCGGAACGGCCGGCCCGGCCGTGGCCGCCGCGTCCGCCGGCCCGTCCTCGGGCGCGGTGCTGGGAGCCCCGGCGGTCCCGGCGATCCCGGTGATGCCGTCGGCCAGGACGTCCCCGTCGGCCTCCGCGGCTCCGTCGGCCTCCGCGGGTCCGGCGGCTGTCGACCCCTTACCCGGACCCGGTCGGCAGCCGTCCCCCGCCGCCCCGCCCTTCCCGCCCCCCTCCACCACCCACACCGTCCACCGGCTCCGCGTCACCGGCCGCCTGTTGCGCGTCCGCGCCGGGCACCGCCCCTCCGCGCCCGAGCTCTGGACGGGACGCGGTTGGCGATCCCTGCCCCACGCCGCTCTGGTGTCCCTCGCGGCGCAGGAGATGCGGGCCGCCACCGGTCTGCCGAACCGCGCCCTGCCCGCCGAGATGGCCGCCAGCAGAGCCGCCGTGGAGGCGGTGCTCGCGGCCCGGGTTCACGCGGTGCCGCCGGAGGACCCGTGGCTGCGGTCGGAGCAGGCGCTGGTCATGGGGCACCCTTTCCACCCGGCGCCGAAGGCGCGCAGCGGCGGCGGCCCGCCCGCCGCCTGGTTGCGGTACGCGCCGGAGGCGTACGCGTGTTTCCCGCTCGTTCTGCTCGGTGTGCGGGAGGACGCGGTCGTGGAGGACGGCGACACCCGCGCGCTGGACGGCCTCGGCGAGGCGCCGCCCGGCTACCGCGTCCTCCCCGCCCACCCCTGGCAGCTCGAACTGGCCGCGCACCGGCCGGAGATGCGCGCGGCGTTCGCCGACGGCCGGCTGGTCCGGCTCGGCCGCACGGCCCTGCGGGCCCGGCCCACGGCCTCGGTGCGGACGGTGTACGTGCCGGGGGAGCCGGGCCCCCCGGGCGACCCGCGCCGGGTGCCGGCCGGGGACCTGTTCCTGAAGTTCAGCCTGGACGTCCAGATCACGAACGACGTCCGCCGGATGCGCCGCCACGAACTCGTCCACGTCCGCCGCACCGACCCCCTGGTCACCGCCGCCTTCGCGGCGATGGGCGGCCCGGCGGCCTGGCTCAGTGAGCGCTGCTACCGCACGGTGGACGGCCTCTTCGAGACCTGCGCGGTCCTCGTCCGGGACGGGCTCTCCCGGCACCTGCTCCCCGGTACGACCGCCGTCCTGGCCGCGGCGCTCGCCGAGGGCTTCGACGGCAACCCCCTCGACCGGGTGACGGATCCGGTGCACTGGTGGACGGCGTACGTGCGGTGCGTCGTGCCGCCCGTGCTGGAGGCGTTCGCGCGGTACGGCGTCGTCGTGGAGTGCCACCTCCAGAACACTCTGATCGCCGTGGACGCACAGGGCACACCCGTCCAGTCCGTCTTCCGCGACGCGGAAGGGGCCAAGGTCCTGGCCGAGATGGCGCGCGCGGCGGCGTGGCGGCGCCTCGCCTACTGCCTGGTCGTCAACAACCTCAGCGAGGTCGCGGGCGCGCTCGCGGGCCGTTTCCCGTGGTGCGGTACGGCGTTGTGGGAGGCGGCCCGGGAGCAGTTCGAGCGCTGCGGCGGCCTGGCGGCGTTCCCGGCCCTGCCCGAACTCCGCGCCCTGCTCGCCTCGCCCACGCTCCCCGGCAAGGCCAACCTGCTCTCGCGCTGGATCGGCGCGGACGGCACCGACCCCCGGTACCTCCCCGTTCCCAACCCGCTCGTCCTGCACACCGGCACCGCGTCGAGCCAGGCGCGCGCCGCCTCGGGCGCCTGTCCGCCCGCGTCCTCTCCTTGACTCCAACCGGGCGTTGTTGCAAGGGAATCGCACCTGGTCGGCGGCGGTATGACCGTTGTAGCCGCAATCGAATTCCCGTGCCATGGTGGGCCTCATGGCACGCTCTCACGCTCGCGCGCACGGCCGTGACCACCAGCATCAAGACCACCGACACCACGGCCATCAGCATCAGCCCCATCAGCCGCACGATCACGCGCACGTCGCCCGCTCACCGCACGGCCGCACGCGCCACCGGCTCGCCCACCTCCTCACGCCCCACCACCACGACGCCGCGCGGAAGACCGACTCGGCGATGGAGGCGTCGCGCGAGGGCATGCGCACGCTGTGGTGGTCGCTGGCGGTCCTGGGCGTGACGTCGCTGGTGCAGGCGGTCGTCGCGGCGTCCTCCGGCTCGGTGGCGCTGCTCGGGGACGCGATCCACAACGGGGCGGACGCGCTGACGGCGGTCCCGCTCGGCATCGCCTTCGTGCTCGGGCGGCGGGCGGCGAACCGGCGGTACACCTACGGTTACGGCCGGGCGGAGGACCTGGCGGGCGTCGCCATCGTCCTCGTCGTCGCCGCGTCGTCAGCGCTCGCCGCCTTCCAGGCGGTCGACCGGCTGATGCATCCGCGGCCGCTCGACCACCCGTGGGCCGTGGCCGTCGCGGCGCTCGTGGGCTTCGTGGGCAACGAGGGCGTGGCCCGGTACCGGGTCCGCACCGGGCGGCGAATCGGTTCCGCGGCCCTGGTGGCCGACGGGCTGCACGCCAGGACCGACGGCTTCACCTCCCTCGCCGTCCTGTTCGGGGCCGGCGGCGCCGCCCTCGGGTGGCCCGCGGCGGACCCCGTGGTCGGGCTGCTCGTCACCGCCGCGATCCTGCTGGTCCTGCGGGACGCGGCCCGCGAGGTGTTCCGGCGGCTGATGGACTCCGTCGACCCGGAACTGGTGGACGGCGCGACGCGGGCCCTACGGGCGGTGGAGGGGGTCCGCGAGGTCGGGCAGGTGCGCATGCGGTGGGTGGGGCACGCGTTGCGGGCCGAGGTGGACATCGTCGTGGACGCGGAGCTGACCGTGGTGAGGGCCCACGAACGCGCCGTCGCGGCCGAACACGCGCTCCTCCACGCCGTGCCCCGGCTGGTCGCCGCGACCGTGCACATCGACCACACGCCCTGCGCCGGGGCGGGCGCCGGCGCCGGCGCCGACCCGCACGCCGCCCTCGCCCACCACCTCACGGCGTAGCCCCGCGCGCCCCGGTGCCGGCGGAATCCGGGTGCGGCAACCAGGCCGCCGCTGTGATGATGCGCTGTCATGGAGACGGACGACGGCGTCATGGAGACGGGCGACAGCACGGACGTGGTGATTCGGCGGGCGGCCGACGCCGACGCGGCGGCGGCCGCGGAGGTGTGGATCGCGTCGTACGGCGTGGCGCTGCCCTCCGTGCGCCGGGCCCACGGGGACGACGAGGTCAGGGCCTGGTTCCGGGAGCTGGTGGTGCCCCACCGGGAGACGTGGGTGGCGGTCGCGGGTGACGCGGTCGTCGGTGTGATGGTCCTCGACGGCGACGAACTCGACCAGCTCTACCTCGCCCCGCCCTGGCAGCGGCGTGGCCTCGGCGGCCGGTTCGTCGCGCTGGCCAAGGAACGCCGGCCGGAGGGCCTGTCGCTGTGGACTTTCGAGGTCAACACCCCGGCCCGGGCCTTCTACGAACGCCACGGATTCGTCGCCGCCGAGCGCACGGACGGCACGGGAAACGAGGAGCGGGAGCCGGACGTCCGCTACGTGTGGCGGCGCGCCGAGGGCGCCTGAGCGGGAAGCCGGGGCCCGGAGCCGTGCGCCGTGGCCAGGCGCCCCCGGAGTGCCGTTGGCGCTTGGCGGTGCCGGTACGCCTCGGGGTGCCCGTGGCGCGCTCGTGGCGCACCTCCGCACAACCCCTTCCGCAGGGGCGGAGGACGCGTGGGAGGGGAAGGTTGGTCACTAGAGCTTTACGTACCGTAATCGAGCGGCGCGACCGACGCTGGAGGAAGACGGCCATGGCCCTGTTCCCTGTCCCCGATCCGAAGCCGAACCAGAGCCCGAACTCGCACCAGAACCCGATCTCGAACCAGAGCCCGAACCTGAAGCCGAACGCGAGCCCGGAGCCGGACCCGCGCCTCGGACCGGGCCGGGCGGGCACCCCCCGCGGCGCTCTCGTCGCCCTGCGGGGCGGGGTCGCGTCCGGGCCCGTCCGAGGGGCTCGCGCCCGTCCGGGGCCGGTGCGCCGGGCGAGCCCCCGTCCACGGCCGGGCCTTGCAGCGGGGGCGGTGATCCCCTTCCGTCCGCCCGGTACGGGCGGGGCGGGCTCGGACGGTGTACCGGGGTGGCGGCGCCGGTGAAGGCGGCGTCCGCGTGCGATCGGTGGTGTGCGGTGTGACGATGGTGATCGGGGATGTGTTCGAAGCGAGTTCATGCTGAGTGGTTCTGGAAGAGGGTGTTCCCATGACCGGCATGAAGAGCTGGAACGTACAGATCAGCATCAAGGAGAACGCCAAGACCGTGAACGCGGAGGCGCGGCTGAGCGGATCCGCCGCCGGAACGATGGTGGGCGAGGGCGTGGCACGCTGCAATCCCGCCGATCAGAACGTGCCGGAAATAGGCGACGAACTCGCCGTGGCCCGTGCCATGTCGTCGTTGTCCCACCAGTTGCTGAACACGGCCGCCACGGATATCGAGCGCCATACCCACAAGCCGGTTCAGGGGCTCACGGTCTGATCGACCGCGACGGAAAGCGGGGGAAAAGCGGAAGCGGATCGTTGCGGAAGCGGATCGTTTTCCCCGGCGAACAGAATGCCGGCGTGCGGAGGCCACGGCGGCGTGCCAGCCTGACCTGGGGCGGACAGGAGCAGGCGGCAGAAAGGCCGGGCGCATGAGTGGCACCAAGTCCTGGACCGTGAACGTCAGCATCAGCGAGCACGACCACGTCGTGACCGCCGAGGCCCGCCTCTCCGGCAAGCCTCCGGGGCCGATGGTCGGCGAGGGCACGGCGCGCTGCCATCCCGCCGACGCCAACGTGCCCGACATCGGTGACGAGCTGGCCGCCTCCCGGGCCCTGCACGTGCTGGCGAACCAGCTGCTCGACATCGCCATCAAGGACATCGAGCAGCACACGCACGAACGCGTGCGGGGGATCGAGCCCTGAGGGGCCCAGCCGCCTTCGCCGTCTCGTGACCGGAAACCGCCCCGGAAGCGCCCCCACGGCCGCCGACGGGCCCTCCGCCATCACCCACGCGCGCCCCGCCTCCGCCACCGGCACCGCCGTCACCACCGGCAACGGCGCCCCGCTCCGGTTTCCGCCGTCTTCCCGCGGGGACTCCCGGCGGCACAGGTGACCGGAGCCTGAGGGCGTCCTCCCCGACGGGCCCGCGCCGCGACGCCCGAACCCCGCCCAGCCCGGAACCCCGCCCAGGGGCGCGCCACGGTAAGCCGTGCGCCCCCGGCACACCTCAGGACGCTTCCGCCGGATGTCACCTATTTGGGTGAATACGTCTGGTGTGTTCGATAGAGACCTGTTTCATTTACACGGGTAAGACCACAAATCGAGTGAATCATCCGGGTATAGGTGTGGCGTGCTTGCCCCTGCGGAATCGGTCTGTAGATATCGGCGCGCCACCAAGGCCGTGCCCTTGGGTATGGGGAGTGCTTCGCATGACCACTGAGGAATCCGAACGGACGTGTCCCTTCCGTCACGATGAAGCGCTGGAACCGGACCCGTTCATGGAGCGGATGCGGACCGAGGCCCCGGTCGCCAAGGTCCGCATGCCGTACGGCGAGGGCGAGTGCTGGCTGGTGACGCGGTACGAGGACGTTCGTACGGTCACCCAGGACCGTCGCTTCAGCCGGGCCGCGCTGATCGGGAAGGACTTTCCGCGCATCACACCGGCGCCGATCGCCCAGTCGGAGGCGATCAACCTGATGGACCCGCCGGCGCTGAGCAGGCTGCGCCGCCTGGTGACCACCGGGTTCAGCAACAAGCAGGTGGAGGAGCTGCGGCCGAAGACGCAGCAGCTCGTCGACAAGCTGCTGGACGCGATGGAGGACGAGGGCTCGCCCGCCGACGTGGCCCACCACCTGGCCGGGAAGCTCCCACTGATGACCATCTGCGAGCTGCTGGCGGTCCCGATGGAGGACCGGCCGCAGCTACGCGCCTGGGCCATGGCCATGATGTCCATGAAGCCCGCGGACAAGGAGGCGGCGGCCGAGGCCAAGGCCGGCCTCCGGCACTACTTCGCCGGCCTCACGGCCGAGCGGCGCCGCAACCCCGGCAGCGACCTGCTGAGCTCCCTCGCCACGGCACGGGTGGGCGACGAGATGCTGGACGAGAAGGAGCTCGCCGTCATGGGCATGCTCCTGCTCGTCACCGGACACGACACCAGCACCTACGAGATCTGCAACATCATCTACACGCTGCTGACCCACCCCGAGCACCTGGCACGGCTGCGCGAACAGCCCGAGATCATGCCGCGGGCCCTGGAGGAACTGCTGCGGTACATCCCGTTCCGCCAGGGCGTCGGCATCCCCCGGGTGGCGCTGGAGGACGTCTCGTTCGACGGCGTGACGATCCCGGCCGGGGACGTCGTCCACGTCTCGTACCTGTGCGCCAACCGCGACGGAGCGGTGTACGACCGCGCGGACGAGCTCGACTTCGACCGGGACGACCCGGTGCCGCACATGACCTTCGGACACGGCTCGCACCACTGCCTCGGAGCCCACCTGGCCCGGATGGAGCTCCAGATCGCCATCGGCACGCTCATCAACCGTTTCCCCGAACTGCGCCTGGCCGTACCGGCGGAGGAGGTGCAGTGGAACACCGTGTCGATCTGGCGCTATCCGCTCACCCTGCCGGTCGCCTGGTGAGGAGGCCGACCATGGCGACTCTGTGCAGACCGGCCATCGCCGTCCCCGAGCACATCATCACCAGGGAAGAGACCCTGGAACTGGCGCGCACCCTGCACGCGGACCACCCGCAGTTGGAGCTGGCGCTGCGCCTCATCGGCAACACCGGGGTCCAGACCCGGCACCTGGTGCAGCCGATCGAGGCCACCCTCAAGCATCCGGGCTTCACCGCCCGGAACAACCTCTACGAAGCGGAGGCCAAGGCGCGGGTGCCCGACGTGGTCAACCGCGCGCTGGAGCACGCCGAACTGACCGTCCGGGACATCGACATGATCGTGTATGTGTCCTGTACCGGCTTCATGATGCCCTCGATGACCGCGTGGCTCATCAACACCATGGGTTTCCGGAACGAGACCCGCCAACTCCCCATCGCGCAGCTCGGATGCGCGGCGGGCGGAGCGGCGATCAACCGGTCCCACGACTTCTGCAGCGCCTATCCCGGGGCCAATGTGCTCATCGTGGCGTGCGAGTTCTGCTCCCTGCTCTACCAGCCGACCGACCTGGGGGTCGGAAACCTGCTGTCCAACGGCCTGTTCGGCGACGCCATCGCCTGTGCCGTGGTCCGCGGGGACGGCGGTACGGGAGTGAAACTCGAACGCAACGGATCGCACCTGGTGCCGGACACCGAGGAGTGGATCTCCTACGGGGTGAAGGACACCGGGTTCCACTTCATCCTGGACAAACGGGTGCCGGGGACGATGGCGATGCTGGCCCCGGCGATGCGGGAGATGGCCGAGCCGCACGAGTGGGACGTCTCCGACCTGGACTTCTACATCGTCCACGCGGGCGGTCCCCGCATCCTCGACGACCTCGGCAAGTACCTGCGGCTGGAGCAGTCGATGTTCCGCTACAGCAGGCAGACGCTGGTCGAGCGGGGAAACATCGCCAGCGCGGTCGTCTTCGACGCGCTGGAGCGGCTGTTCCAGGACGGCGGCGCCGAGCACGCGTCGCGCGGCGTGATCGCCGGCTTCGGGCCGGGCATCACCGCCGAGATCGCCCTGGGCACCTGGTCGGGCGCGGTCACCGGCAACGGTCACCGCGCCCGGAAGACGTCCGCCGACCGGAACTCTTCCGTGACACTGCCGGCCTGAGCGGACGCGGGAGCGCGGGTCACCTTCCCTCTCGGTGACCCGCGCTCCTCGCTGTGCGCTACGGCCCGACGGCGGGCCTGACGGCCTGCTTACAGGTCGAACTCGGAGGGCGCGATGCCCACCGCGAAGCACGCCTCGCGCACGATGGCCTGCTCCTCCTTGTCGAAGTCGCCGTCGGCGCCGCCGATGACGATGCCGATCTGGATGACGGCCCGTGCCTCGGTGGGCTTCTTCTGCACCTTGCCGATGGTCTGGAGGAGGCTCACCTTGCCGAAGTCGAAGTCGGCGGCCAGCTTCTGGCAGTAGTCCGTGAACCTCGCGTGCAGGTCGTCCGCCGGGAAGTTGCGCAGCACCTCGTTGGTGGCGATCAATGAGGCGACGCGCTGCCGCTCCGAAGCGTCCACCGTCCCGTCGGCCGCCGCCACCAGCGCGCACATCGCCATGCTCGCGTCACGGAACGCGCCGCTCTTCAGGTCGTTCTTCTTCGCGACCAGCTGGCCCTGCATCGTCGTGGCCGATTCCTTGAGCCGGTCCCAGAGCGCCATGTGCGTGTATCTCCTTGTTGAAACGGGGGTAGCACTGGCAGAACTGCCCGGGATGCACAGAAGTTCCCCCGAAGCCCGGAAGTCGCGGCCCGGAAACGACAACGCCCTACCCGATCCCCCGTCACCCCGCGCGCCGGCCGGCGAACCTCACTCCGCCGCCAGCGGGTCCAGCACCATCGGCTTGACCTTCCCCTCCATCATCGCCCCCAGCCCCAGCACCGAGCAGTGGTCCGGGTTGGCCGCGATGTGCACGGTCATCCCGGTCGCGTCCTCGATCATCGTGTCGAGCCCCGGCATCAGCGCACTGCCGCCGGCCAGCATCACCCCGCGCGTCCCCAAGTCGGCCACCAGGTCGGGCGGGCAGTCCCGCAGCACGCGCCCTATGGCGTCCAGGACGACGGTGAGCGGCGTGCGCACCGCCTCGCGCACATGGGCGGTGCTCACCAGGACGGTGCGGGAGAGGCCCGTCGCCACGTCCCGGCCGCGGACCTCGGTCTCCGTCCCGCCGCCCATCCGGTCCGCGCGGAGGGCCATGTGCAGCGGGTACAGGCCCTGCGTGGGCAGCATCAACTCGTGCTCGCTGCGCAGGTGCTGGACGATCGCGTAGTCGATGGCGTCCCCGCCGACCTGCACCTTCTCGGCCGCCACGATGGAGCCGAGGGAGAGCACGGCCACCTGGGTGGAGGCCGCGCCGCACACGATGATCATCGTGGCCTCGGGCAGCTCGACCGGCAGCCCGCAGCCGACCGCCGCCGCGACGAGGGTGTCCACCAGCTCGACCCGGCGGGCGCCGAGCCCGGTCAGCGTCTCCACCGCCGCGCGCTGGGCGATCGGCTCGGCGTCGTGCGGCAGGCAGACCGCGGCCCGGAGCAGCGGCTTCCGCCGCCAGGCGCGACGGATCTTGTCGCTGATGAGGTGCCGCAGCATGCGCTGGGCCATGTCGATGTCGACGACCGTGCCCCCGGACACCGGGCGGACGACGCGGATGTGGGCCGGCGTCCGTCCGGCCATGCCCTCGGCGAGGGCCCCGACGGCGATGAGCGAGCCCGTGCGGGTGTTGACCGCGGCGATGCTCGGCTCGTCGACGATCAGGCCGGTGTTGCGGGCGTAGACGCGCGTACGGGACGCGCCGAGGTCGACGGCGATGGTGCAGCGGCTCAGCTGGGCGAGGCTGAGGGTCATCACGGGTCATCTCCCCGGCGGCGGTGCGGTGGCGCGGGACCGCCGAACGGCGGCCCCTGCGGCCATCGTGCGGTGCGGTACGGCGCGCCGCCCGCCGGAGTGCGCCACTCGGAGGAGCGGGCCCGCCGGCGGGCGGGCGCACCGGGGCACGCGGAGGCGGACACCCCCGTCGCCCACCTCCGCGGACCCGGTGCGAAGCAGTCTGCCAGGGGGGTCTGACAACGCCTCTGAGCTGCGGTTTCGCCATTCCGTCCGAGGTGCCGTCCCGACGCGCGTCCGCGCTCCGTCCGGCCTACGCTCGAACCATGAGCGCATCGAGGAAGGAACCGGACGGACGGAGCGGAGCGCCGGCCTGGCAGGTCGCCGCCGACGTCGAGGGCCGCCCCGCCGACCGCGCCTGCGGCCACCTGGAGCAGGTCCGCCCGGTGACCCCGAACACCCCGGAAGGCTGCGAGGAGTGCCTGCGCATCGGGAGCACCTGGGTGCACCTGCGCGCGTGCCTGGTCTGCGGCCACGTGGGCTGCTGCGACAGCTCGCCGCACCGGCACGCGAGCGCGCACGCGCACGGCACGCCCGGTCACGACCTGGCCCGCTCCATCGAGCCGGGCGAGGACTGGGCCTGGTGCTACGCGGACGAGCTGCTGCTCCTTCCGTCGTAACCGCTCCTTCCGTCGTACGAGACGGCCCTCAGCAGCGCGCGCCGGCACAGGCAGCGGACGACCGCCAGGTCGCGGAGCAGGGACCGGCCGGGCAGCGCCGCACCTTCACCGTTATTGAAAACCATTTCCACATAGTAACGGTGATCGTCCGCCGCGCCAGTGGTGCGTACCGGACAAATGGCCGGGAGGTGCCATTGCGGACGGAAGCCCCCGCCTTCGACAATCAGGTACGAAAGCGGATGGGCGGACGCGCCAGGGCCGGGGCGGGGACGGGAACGGGGGCGGCATGGACACCGCGGTGAGCGTGATCGGTTTAGGGGCGATGGGCACCGCGCTGGCCGGCGCGTTCCTGGCCGCGGGTCATCCGACGACGGTCTGGAACCGGACGCGCGCCAAGGCGCTGCCGCTCGTCGGGAAGGGGGCCGTGGAGGCCGCCTCGCCCGGAGCGGCGGCCGGCGCGAGCCCGCTGGTCGTCGTCTGCCTGTCGACGTACGGCGTCGTGCGCGAGGTGCTGGAGCCGTGTGCCGCCGCGCTCCCGGGCCGGACACTGGTCAACCTCGCCTCCGGCTCCCCGGTGCACGCGCGGGAGGCCGCCGGCCTGGCGCGGGAGCGGGGCCTCGACTACCTCGACGGCGCGGTCCTGACGACCCCGTCCGGCGTGGGCCGGCCGGACGCCCTGCTGCTCTACGGCGGCCCGCGGCCCGCCTTCGACGCGCACCGCGACGTCCTGGCGGCGCTCGGCGACCCCGTGTACCTGGGCGACGACCCGGCCCTGGCCGCCGTCCACGACGCCGCGCTGCTCGGCCTGCTGTGGTCCACGCTCACCGGCTGGCTGCACGGGGTCGCGCTCACCGGCGCCGACGGGCCGGGTGGCGGGGTGCCGGCGACGGCCTACACCGCGGTCGCGGGCCGCTGGATGGCGACCGTCGGGCGGCTGATGGAGGCGCACGCCCGGCAGATCGACGCGGGGGAGTACCCGGCGGAGGAGTTCCCGCTGGACCTGCACCTGAGGCTCATGGGGCTGCTGGCGCACGCCGGCGAGCTACGAGGGGTGGAATCCGGTCTTCCGGAGGTGTTCCTCGGGCTGGCCGGGCGCGCGGTGGCGGACGGGCACGGCGTCGACGGTTTCGCCCGCCTCATCGAGTACGTCCGGGGGCCCGCCGGCCCGTGACCGTCGTGCCGTCCGTCCCCAACTCTCCGGCCCGCCCCGCGAATACGCTCGGGAAGTGGCCGGAGTACGGTCGCGATACGGGAGAGGCGAGCCGTAGCGCGAAAGGGGAAGGCCGTAGGGCGAAGTGCCGGAATGGGCGGGCCGTGGGAGGAATCACGCGCGCCGCAGCGCTCCCGCGCTATGCGGAGGTTTCGCGTCAATAACGGGCGCGACAGCGGCAATTGTCCCGGGCAAGCGGAAATGGGCGTGGGAAAACGGCGCCGCGACGTAGTGGCGGCACCACCCTCAGTGCACGTGCATCTGCTCGTGCCGGGGAATGTGAACCGCGGCTATGATCCGAAGAAGTTGCCATCCCCGTAAACGAATGGGGATGCCCCCTGCGGCGATCCGGGAGACTCCAGTGCCACACGTCTACAACGGCATGGTTGCATCGGGCATCGACGGGGTCGTCTGGAGGAAGAGCCGGCACTCCAACTCTCAGGGCTCCTGCGTGGAGTTCGCGAAGTTGCCGGGTGGCGGGGTTGCCGTTCGCAACTCCCGCCACCCGGATGGCCCCGCTCTCATCTACACCCCCGCGGAGATCGAGGCCATGCTCTTGGGCGTCAAGGACGGTGAATTCGACTACCTGGTGGGCGAGTGACCGCGGAATGCGGTTATTCGCGCGGCAGCCGGAACAGCGCCCAGACGACCTTGCCGTGCAGTGCGCCCGCCAGGGGGTGCCAGCCCCAGGCGTCGCTGAACGAATCCACCAGCAGCAGTCCGCGCCCGTGCTCGTCGCCGGGGGCCGCCACCCCCGCGAGCGGCCCCTCCTCACTCGGATCGCGTACCGCGCATACCAACCGCGTGGTCCACCGCATGAGATGCAGACGTACGGGTGGCTCGTACCCTCCGTCGACGCGACCGGTCGGTACGGCGTAGCGCAGGGAATTGGTCACCAGTTCGGAGACCACCAGCGCAACGTTGTCGAAGACGTGCTGGACCCCCCACTGCGACAGAGTGGCTCCGGTGAACCGCCGGGCGGTGCGGACGGCCTCGAAGCGTGGCGGCAAGGCACAGGAAGCGGAGTTCGACACCGCGGATGAGTCGAACCGGGGCAGCCCCCGCCAGACGGGGGAGAGCACAGTCGATCCTTCGGTACCCATCCGAGGCACTCCTGCAATCGTGGACGTGACGTGCACGTGTGCGTGCTCCATCGTTCCCAATGCGCAGGGCGGATGCAAGGGCAGATGCACGTGCACGTGGGGGATTTGGGGGCGCACCTGAGGATTGGTGAGCAATTATTCCTACGCCCCCCGCCGTAGCACACCGGTCGATGGCCGGTATCCGTAACCGGGTGTGCACACAACGGAGCCCGGTGGTGGCAGACTTCGGCGCCGGGGGTAGCGGGGGTCACCCTCGGAAGGGTGAGCGGAACGGCGGACAGGCAGGCCGGACCAGACCGGAAGGAAGGGTCGACGAGATGACCACGAGCGAGTCGAGCGGTTCCGTGGTACGCCGCATCCTCCTCGGCTCCCAGCTGAGGAAACTGCGCGAGTCCCGGGGGATCACCCGCGAGGCGGCCGGGTACTCGATCCGCGCGTCCGAGTCGAAGATCAGCCGCATGGAGCTCGGCAGGGTGAGCTTCAAGACGCGGGACGTGGAGGACCTGCTCACCCTCTACGGCATCACGCGGGAGAGTGAACGGGAGGCGCTGCTCGGCCTGGCAAGGGAGGCCAACGTCGCGGGCTGGTGGCACAGCTACGGCGACGTGCTGCCCAGCTGGTTCCAGACCTACGTCGGCCTGGAGGGCGCCGCCTCGCACATCGGGATCTACGAGGTGCAGTTCGTCCACGGCCTGCTCCAGACCGAGGGCTACGCGCACGCCGTCGTGGTCCGGGGCCAGCCCGGGGCCGACACCGCCGAGGTGGAACGCCGGGTGTCGCTGCGCATGGAGCGGCAGAAGCTGCTGTTCTCCGAACGGGCGCCGCACTTCCACGCCGTCCTCGACGAGGCCGCGCTGCACCGCCCGTACGGCGACGCGGACGTGATGCGCGGGCAGCTCCAGCACCTCATCGACCTCTCCGAACAGCCCAACGTGACCCTCCAGGTGATGCCCTTCCGGCACGGTGGTCACGCTGGTGAGAGCGGGGCGTTCACCGTGCTCCGCTTCCCCGAGTCGGACCTGCCGGACGTGGTGTACCTGGAGCACCTCACGGGCGCGCTCTACCTGGACAAGCCGGAGGAGGTCGCCCAGTACGAACGCGTCATGGGCCGGCTGCGCGCGGACAGCCTCTCCCCGTCGGGAACGCGCGACCTCATGCGGCGCCTGCTCCAACTCGCCTAGCTCGTCAGTACGATGACCGGCAATCAGCAAGTCTGAACCAGCTCGGCCGGACGGCCGGGCTCCGGCAGACAGGGATGACGCATGTCGTACTCCTCCGCGTTCAGGGATCTCGCGTGCCAGTACATCGACGGCCGGTGGCGGCCGGGGACGGGCTCGTGGGACATCGTCGACTTCAACCCGTACGACGGGGAGAAGCTCGCCTCCATCACGGTGGCCGGCGTGGACGAGGTCGACGAGGCGTACCGGGCGGCCGAGCGCGCGCAGGTGGCGTGGGGGAACACCAACCCGTACACCCGGCGGCTGGTCTTCGAGCGGGCGCTGCGGATCATCGACGACCACGAGGACGAACTGACCTCGGTGATCATGGCGGAGTGCGGCGGGACGGCGCTGAAGGCCGCCTTCGAGCTCCACCTGGCGCGCGAGTTCCTGCGGGACGCCGTCCAGCTCGCGCTGCGGCCCGAGGGCCGCATTCTGCCCTCGCCGGACGACACCCGCGAGAACCGCCTCTACCGGGTGCCGGTCGGGGTGGTCGGCGTGATCAGCCCGTTCAACTTCCCGTTCCTGCTGTCGCTGAAGTCCGTGGCGCCCGCCCTGGCGCTCGGCAACGCGGTGGTGCTCAAGCCGCACCAGAACACGCCCGTCTGCGGCGGCGGGCTGCTCGCCAAGGTGTTGGAGGACGCGGGGCTGCCGCCCGGCGTGCTGAACGTCCTGGTCACCGACATCGCGGAGATCGGGGACGCGCTCATCGAGCACCCGGTGCCCAAGGTGCTCTCGTTCACCGGCTCCGACAAGGTCGGCCGGCATGTGGCGACCGTGGCCGCCGGGCACTTCAAGCGGGTGGTGCTCGAACTGGGCGGCAACAGCGCGCTGGTCGTCCTCGACGACGCGGACGTCGACTACGCGGTGGACGCGGCGGTCTTCAGCCGGTTCATCCACCAGGGGCAGGTCTGCATGGCCGCGAACCGGGTGCTCGTGGACCGTTCCGTGGCGGACGAGTTCACGGAGAAGTTCGTGGCGAGAGTGAAGTCCCTCAAGGTCGGCGACCCGGCCGATCCCGCCACGCACATCGGCCCCCTCATCAACTCCGGTCAGGCGGAGGCCGTCACGTCCCTCGTGGACCAGACCGTCGCGGAGGGAGCGACCGCCCTCGTCCGCGGCCGTACCGTCGGCACCCTGGTCGAGCCGACCGTCCTCACCGACCTCCCCGAGGGCTCCGCAGTCCTCCGGCAGGAGATCTTCGGCCCCGTCGCGCTGATCATCCCCTTCTCCGGCGAGGAGGAGGCCGTGAAGATCGCCAACGCCACCCCCTACGGGCTGAGCGGCGCCGTCCACACGGGCGACGTCGAACGCGGCGTCCGCTTCGCCAAGCGGGTGGAGACCGGGATGATGCACGTCAACGACGGCACCGTGCACGACGAGGCGATCGTGCCGTTCGGCGGCGAGAAGCACTCGGGCCTCGGGCGGCTCAACGGCGACGCCATGGTGGACGCCTTCACGACGACGAAGTGGATCTCCGTCCAGCACGGGCGCAGCACGTTCCCGTTCTGAGGATCCTCCCTCCGGCCGCAGTAGGTCAGCCAATGACCTACTGCGGTCCTACTGTTGGCCCGTCAGCAAGAAGCGACGGAAGGAACGGCGGAGTCCTATGCCTACTCATGTGATCGAGAAGGATGTCAGTGACGAGCGGGGAACCCTGCTGGCCTTCCTGGACGCCCAGCGCGGCGGCATCCGCCGGGCGTTCCTCGGCCTGTCGGACGAGCAGGTCCGCTCGCGCCCCAGCGCCAGCGAGATGTCCCTGATCGGCCTGCTCAAGCACGTCATGCACGCGGAGCGCAACTGGCTGGAACTCGCGAGCGGCACGAGCCCCGACATCGACGCCGCCGAGGCGGAGAAGCGCTTCGTGGCGGCCTGGCACCCGGACGAGAGCGAGACCGCCCCCGCCCTCCTCGCCGCCTGGCGGGAACAGGCCGCCGAGGTGGAACGTTTCGTCCGCGCCCTGCCCACCCTGGAGGACACCTTCGCCCTCCCGCCGGCCCCCTGGTTCCCCAAGGACGCCCGGGTGTCGATGCGCTGGCTGCTGCTGCACCTGATCGAGGAGATCGGCCGGCACGCCGGGCACGCGGACATCATCCGCGAGTCGATCGACGGCAAGACCGCGTTCGTCCTCGTCGACGAGGAGTACGCCCAGGCGGGCTGACGGGCCGCCCGCTCCCGGTCTCCGCCTGACCTGGGGCGTCAGGTCGGGCGGAGAGGCGCCGCGCCGAGTACGGGCGGGCGTCAGGGCTCAGACGTCGATCAGGGAGCGGAGGTCGACCTCTACGGGGAAGGGCCGGTCGGTCTTGAGGACGCCGGTGTGGATGGCCTGGTCGGGCCGAGGGACGTAGCAGTCGACCTCGCGGTGCTTCCAGAACTCGTACACCACCGGTGACTCCTCCTCGTCGCGCTCCACGCGCCAGTAGGAGTCGATGCCCGCGCCGCTGTACACGGCGGGCTTGTAGAGACGGTCCTCGGAGGCGGAGCCGGGCGACACCACTTCCACGGCGAGTACGACCTTCTCCGCCGGGATGCAGTCCACCGTGGCGATGTCGAGACCGGTCTTGTCGAAGACGACGATGTCCGGTTTGGGGACGTTCTTGCGGTCGATGAAGATCGACTGCTCACTGTTGACCATCAGGTTCGCCGGTCTGCTGCCTCGCAGGCGGTAGTACAGCTCGTCCCGCACGGTGTTGTGCCACCACTTCGCCGCCCCTCGTACCACGATCTTCCCGCCCAGTAGTTCCCAGTCGAACGGCAGGACCAGTTCCTCCACCTGTGCGTACGTCCAGCCGTCGGCCGGCGGGTACATCCAGTTCTCGGGCGTGGCCTGCTCGTCCTGTCGGCTGGCTCCTGAGGCCATCACTGCTCCCATGGCGGAGATCGTGGCGGGTGCTCGGCACGTCCTTCCCGCCTCCGACCGTAGCGCCACCCGTGCGGGTGGCGCCGGACCGTTTTTCCTCGTCACGCAGACCTTTTCCCGGCTACGCGCCGCTCGGACCGCGGGGCGGCCGCGGGGTGCCTCACGAGTGCGGTGCGATCACCACCGCCGTGCCGTACGCGCACACCTCCGTGCCGACGTCCGCGGCTTCCGTGACGTCGAAGCGGAACATCAGCACCGCGTTGGCGCCCCGGGCCCTGGCCTGCTCGACCAGGCGCTCCATGGCCTGGTTGCGGGTCTGGACGAGGGTCTTGGTGAGGCCCTTGAGCTCGCCGCCGATCAGTGACTTCAGGCCGGCGCCGATCTGGCTGCCGACGTGCCGCGACCGCACGGTGAGGCCGAAGACCTCACCGATGACGCGCTCGACCCGGTATCCGGGCACGTCGTTCGTCGTGACCACGAGCACATCGGCCTGCTCGTGCTGACCGCCGCCATACTCGTCGATCCCCATGCCTGCCCACTTTCCTCGGTTCGGTCCGTACGGAAATTCTTCCGCCTGACGAGCGGGACGCACCCCAGTGCCGCCGGGTTGCCCCGACCGGGGGACGCGCGCGGCACGGGCGGGGGCGCGGCCCGGGCGGGGCGAGCGGGGGAGTGCGGGCGGAGGCGCCTGGAACCGGGGGGCTCCCGGTCGCGTTGCTACCGTTGAGCGGCACGCCTTCTCCCCCCGCCTGTGCCCGGGCCTCGCACGAGCCTGCGCCCACGACCCAGGAGCCTGTCACCGTGACCCCCGTGACCAACCTCGCGCTCGGCCCCCAGTGGCTGGACGCGGACTACCTGATCGGCCAGTTCGGCCTGCTCGGTGTGTTGGCGATCGTCTTCGCCGAGTCCGGCCTGCTGATCGGTTTCTTCCTCCCGGGCGACTCGCTCCTCTTCACCACGGGCCTCCTGGTGACCACCGGCAAGCTGGACGACTACCCCCTGTGGGTGGTGTGCGTCCTGGTCGTGCTTGCGGCGGTCCTCGGCGACCAGGCGGGCTACCTCTTCGGGCGGAAGGTGGGCCCCGCCCTCTTCCGACGCCCGGACTCCAGGCTCTTCAAGCAGGAGAACGTCGAGAAGGCGCACGAGTTCTTCGAGAAGTACGGGCCGAAGTCGCTGGTCCTGGCCCGGTTCGTGCCGATCATCCGTACCTTCACGCCGATCATCGCCGGTGTGAGCCGGATGAACTACCGCTCCTTCCTGATCTTCAACATCATCGGCGGCACCCTGTGGGGCGCCGGCGTGACGCTGCTGGGCGCGGTGCTCGGCAAGATCGAGTTCGTGCGGACCAACATCGAGATGATGCTGGTCGCGATCGTGCTGATCTCCGTGGTGCCGGTGGCCATCGAGCTGCTGCGCGCCCGGTCCAAGTCCCGCAAGGACGGTCCGGCGCCCGACGCCGGCGGGGTGCCCAGCGGGCCCCAGCCGCCCCGCGAGTACACGCAGGTGCCGCCGCACTACCAGGACGTCCAGCCGTACCCGCTGCAGCAGCCGGAGCAGGGGCGGTCCGCGCGGCGGCAGTCCGGAAAGCGGCAGGCAGGGAAGCCGCAGGCCGGGAAGGAACAGGCCGGGAAGCGGCAGCCCGCGCCGCAGCCGGGGCAGGCGCCGCGGCCCGGGCCGGGGCAGGACGACACCCGTGACGCGCGGCGGCCGGAGGCGGGCGGGCCCCCGCAGGCCGCTTCGTACCCGCAGCCGGGCCAGTACCCGCAGCCGAACCCGTACCCGCAGCACCCTCAGCACCCGCAGACGGCGGGGCACCCGCAGCCTCCGCAGGCCGGGCAGTACCCCTACGTCGCGCCGGTCCCGCAGACGTCGCCGGCCCCGCAGAGCCCGCAGCACCTCCAGAACCCTCAGAACCCTCAGAACCCTCAGAACCCCTCCTACTCCCCGTACCCCCAGGCCGCACAGCACCCCCAGCACCCCCAGCAGCCTCCGTACCCGCAGCAGCCGCTCTACGGCGGGCAGCCGCAGCCCGCGGACGACCCCGGGTACTCCCCGTACCTCCAGCCCCCGCAGGGCCCGCAGGAGCCGTACGACCCACAGGGCGCGCAGGACCCGCACGACCCGCAGGACCCGCAGCGCGGTCACCGCGGACGGCACGCGCGCCGCTGACGTCCGCCTGCCGCCCCTTCTGCCGCCCTTCCCGCCGTCACCCCGCTCGTCCACCGGCGCGGGGTACTTCACCCACAGGGCCACGCGAAGTTCACACGCGTCTCGCCACCCCCACTGGGCACTCGCACTCCTGATCGGGCATGGTTGACCTGGGCAGGAGGCGTGGAGGAGCGCGTGGTGGCTGATCAGCAGCGGGGCGGCGGCCCACCGGATCCCGGCGAGGACCGCAAACCGCAGAGCGACGAGGCGCGCAGCGCGTTCACCCCGCCCCTCGGCGTGCCGCTGCCGACGCCGCCGGAGGACGAGCACCCGACCTCGGAGTTCGCCGTCCCCGAAGGCGTGGCCGAACCGGAGGACCGGCGTCCGGAGGGTTCGGCCTTCAGCCGGCCCGCCTCCCTCTCGTACCCGGAGATCACCCCGCCGCTCGGCACCCCCCTCGTCAGCCTCACCAAGGACGCGCCCTGGCAGGACCGGATGCGGACCATGGTCCGGATGCCGGTCGGCGAGCGGCCGCTGCCGGAGCGCGCGGTCAAGGAGGAGGAGACCGGGCCCGCCGTCCCCCGCGTGCTCGACCTGACCCTGCGCATCGGCGAGCTGCTGCTCGCGGGTGGCGAGGGCGCCGAGGACGTCGAGGCGGCGATGTACGGCGTCGCGCACGCCTACGGGCTGCACCGGTGCGAGCCCAACGCGACCTTCACCCTGCTGTCCGTCAGCTACCAGCCGTCCCTCGTGGACGATCCCGTCACCGCCAGTCGCACCGTACGCAGGCGTGGCACGGACTACACCCGTCTCTCGGCCGTCTTCCGGCTCGTCCACGAGATCACGTCCCAGGGGCTCACCCTGGAGGAGGCGTACCGCGGCCTCGCCGAGATCCGCCGCAACCGACACCCGTACCCCGGCTGGGGCCTGACCCTGTCCGCCGGGCTGCTCGCCGGCGCGGCGTCCATGCTGGTCGGCGGCGGGGTCGTGGTGTTCCTGGCGGCGGCGGTCGGAGCCATGCTGGGCGACCGGCTGGCGTGGCTCGCCTCGGGGCGCGGACTGCCGGAGTTCTACCAGTTCGTGGTGGCCGCGATGCCGCCGGCGGCGATGGGCGTGGCGCTCAGCACCGCCACCGACTACGTCCACGTGCAGGCCTCCGCCGTGATCACCGGCGGGCTGTTCGCGCTGATCCCCGGACGGGCGCTGGTCGCGGGCGTCCAGGACGGCCTGACCGGCTTCTACATCACCGCCTCGGCGCGGCTGCTGGAAGTGGGCTACCTGATCGTCGGCATCGTCTGCGGCGTGATGATGGTGCTCTACGGCGGCGTGCGGGTCGGCGGTACCACGCTCGACCCGGAGGCGGCGCTCCAGCGCCAGGAACGGCCCGTCGTGCAGATCATCGCGGCGATGCTGCTGGCCTTCTCGTTCGCCGTGCTGCTCCAGCAGGAACGTCACACCGTGCTGTACGCGACGCTCAACGGCGGCGTCGCCTGGGTGGTCTACGGGGCGCTCGCCGACACCGGCGGCCTCGACCCGGTGCCCGCCACGGCCATCGCCGCCGGGCTGGTGGGCCTCTTCGGGCAGCTGCTCTCGCGCTACCAGTACACGTCGGCGCTGCCGTACGTCACGGCGGCGATCGGGCCGCTGCTGCCCGGTAGCGCGGTGTACTTCGCGCTGCTGAACTTCGCCCAGAACAAGCTCGACACCGGCATGGCCAGCCTCACCAAGGCGGCCGCGCTGGCCCTGGCCATCGCCATCGGGGTGAACCTGGGGTCCGAGGTGGCCCGGATGTTCCTCGTGGTGCCGGGCGCCGCGGCGTCCCGGCGCGCGGCGAAGCGGACGCGCGGCTTCTGACCGCCGGAAAAGCGGAACGGGGCCGGAACGCGGACGCGCGGCCGCCGAGGAGCCCCTCAGGGGCCCTCAGGAGCCGCGCGTTCCGTTCGGCGCGTCAGATCATCACGGATCAGTGGTGGGAGCCGCCCGCGGCCTCCAGGCGCTTGTAGGACGCCTCGATCTCGGCCTCGGCCTCCGCGCGGCCGACCCACTCGGCGCCCTCGACCGACTTGCCCGGCTCCAGGTCCTTGTAGACCTCGAAGAAGTGCTGGATCTCCAGGCGGTCGAACTCCGACACGTGGTGGATGTCGCGCAGGTGCTCGACGCGCGGGTCGTTGGCCGGGACGCAGAGCAGCTTGTCGTCGCCGCCCGCCTCGTCCGTCATGCGGAACATGCCGATGGCGCGGCAGGTGATGAGGCAGCCCGGGAAGGTGGGCTCGTCCAGGATGACAAGGGCGTCCAGCGGGTCGCCGTCCTCGCCGAGGGTGTTCTCGACGAAGCCGTAGTCGGCGGGGTAGCTGGTGGAGGTGAAGAGACGGCGGTCCAGACGGATGCGACCGGTCTCGTGGTCCACCTCGTACTTGTTCCGCGAACCCTTCGGAATCTCGATGGTGACGTCGAACTCCACGAGTGGCTCCTTCATGATCAACACATACGTCTGGTGGTTAAGTGTCCCCTACGCAGGTGTGTGGTGGCGAAAGGGGCTGGTCCGTCATGCCCGGGAGCGTCCGTCGGCAGGCCCGGTGGTGGCCCGCCGCCCTGCCTCCGCGGTCCGGTACCGGGCGGTTCACCGCGGTCTCCACGGCGGTGGGACTGCTGGCCGCGGCCGGGGCGGTGGCGGTCGCCGGGCCCTGGGACGGCGGACAGCGTACGGCCGAACGGGTCCGCGCCGCAGCCGCCGACCGGGCGGCTTCCGTCCGGGGCGTCCCCTACGGGTCCTCCCGGGCCGGGCCCGTACTCGCCGGGGTGTCCGGGCTGTCCACGGGTCCCGCCGCGGCGGGCGCGGCCAGCCTCGCCGCCGCGCTGGAACCGCTGCTCGCCGACGAGGCGCTGGGCCCCCGCGTCTCGGCGTCCGTCGTCGACGTGGCCACCGGCGAGCGGCTGGTCGGGGCGAACGAGGCAGCGGCGGTCACTCCCGCCTCCACCGTCAAACTCGCCACTTCCCTCGCGGCCCTCTCGGCGCTCGGCGCGGATCACCGCATCGAGACCGCGGTGACGCTCGCGTCCGACGGGATCGTGCTCGTCGGCGGCGGCGACCCCACCCTCACCGCCCGCCCCGCCGCTCCCGGCCGGGAGGCCGCCGGCCTGCCGGCCCTGGCCGACGCGACGGCCCGTGCCCTCAAGGCCCTCGGTACCGGCCACACGGCGCTCCGGTACGACGTCTCCCGCTACTCCGGGCCCGTACCGCACCCGATCGGCCCCAACGAGAACCTCGCGCCGGTCAGCGCCCTCATGGTGGACGAGGGCCGGCTGGACGACAGCGACCACGGCCCTGCGGACCGTACGGCCGACCCCGCCGGGGACGCCGCACGGAAGTTCGCCGCCCTGCTGGGGGAGCGGGGCGTACGCGTCGAGGGCGAGCCCGCCGAGGGGCGCTCGCCCGCCGGCGCCCGGCGGCTGGCCGCCGTCTCCTCCGCCCCGCTCTCCGACCTCGTCGAGCGGGCCCTGACCCACAGCGACAACGACATCGCCGAGGCGCTGGCCCGGCAGACCGCCCTCGCCGACGGGCAGCCGGCGAGCTTCGAGGGGGCGGGGCGGGCGGTGGCCGCGCGGCTGGCGCGGCTCGGCCTGCCGACGGCCGGTGCGCACTTCGCCGACGGGAGCGGCCTCGACCGGGCGGACCGGGTGTCCGCCGATCTCCTGGCCCGGCTCTTGGCCCGCGCCGGCGATCGGGGGTCTCCTGAGCTGCGTTCGGTGCTTACCGGGTTGCCGGTGGCGGGGTTCAACGGGACGCTTCAGGGGCGCGTGGCCGGTGGCCGGGGGGTGGTGCGGGCCAAGACCGGCACTCTCTCCGGGGTGAACGCGCTGGCCGGGACGGCGGTTACGGGGAGCGGACGGTTGCTGGCGTTCGCTTTCCTGGCGGACGCGACGTCGGATCCGGAGGAGGCTCCGCGGGCACTGGACGCGTTGGCGGCGGCGGTGGCCGCCGCCAGGTGAGGTGCCCCGGCCCCACCCTTTCACCGTTTCTTGCGGGGACAAGCCCCCGCACCCCCGAAACCGCGCTCCGCGCGGTCGTCCTCAAACGCCGGACGGGCTGACCCAGCCCGTCCGGGGCACCCTCCGCCCCCCTCCGCAACCGCGCCGCACCACGTACCGTGAACCCATGACGAGCATCGGTGGTGCGGAGATGGTCGACTGGAAGCTCGCGGTGGCGACCGCGACGCGGCTCGTGCGGCCGGGGCCGGAGGTGAGCCGGGACGAGGCCCGCGCGGTGGTCGCGGAGTTGCGGCGGCACGCCAAGGCGTCGGAGGAGCACGTCCGGGAGTTCACCGGGATGACACCGGCGGGCGCGGGAGCGGACACCCCGGTGCTGGTGGTGGACCGGGCGGGCTGGATCCGGGCGAACGTCGCCGGGTTCCGGGCGGTGCTCGGGCCGCTGCTGGAGAAGATGGAGAAGCGGCGGGGCGGCCTGCCGGGCGGCGCCGTGCTGGGCGCGGTCGGCGGCAAGGTCACCGGCGTGGAGCTGGGCATGCTGCTGTCGTTCCTGGCCTCGCGGGTGCTGGGCCAGTACGAGACGTTCGCGCCGGCCACCCGGGAGCTGCCGGGCGGGGCGGGCGGCGGCCGGCTGCTGCTGGTGGCGCCGAACATCGTGCACGTGGAGCGCGAACTGGAGGTCGACCCGCACGACTTCCGGCTGTGGGTGTGCCTGCACGAGGAGACGCACCGCACCCAGTTCACGGGCGTGCCGTGGCTGCGCGACCACATCGAGGGCGAGGTCCAGGCGTTCCTCGCCGAGACCGACATCGATCCCGCCACCCTGCTGGAGCGGCTCCGCGAGGCGCTCCAGGCGCTGGCCGGCGGGCGCCCGCCGGAGGACGCGGAGGAGCGGGGCGCGCGCAGCATCGTCGAGTTGGTGCAGACTCCGGCCCAGCGGGAGGTGCTGGGGCGGCTGACGGCGGTGATGTCCCTGCTGGAGGGGCACGCGGACTACGTCATGGACGGGGTGGGCCCGCGGGTCGTGCCGTCCGTCACCGAGATCCGCGAGAAGTTCCAGCAGCGGCGGGCCAGTGGCGCGGGCCGGCTGGACCAGGCGCTGCGCAAGCTGCTGGGACTGGACGCCAAACTGCGGCAGTACCGTGATGGCGAGCGGTTCGTCCGGGCGGTGGTGGACCAGGTCGGCATGGAGGGCTTCAACAAGGTCTGGACCTCGCCGAACACCCTGCCGACCAAGGCCGAGATCGCCAAACCCACGGACTGGGTCGCGCGGGTGCACAGCCGCGCCGACGGGTGACGGCGTCACGCCCCTGACGGACGAACGCTCCCGTAATCACCCGTCCGAGGGACCGTGTGCCAGGGGTGGGCGTGCGATGCTCGGGTAAAGGCTCGTCTCTGTCACCATCTACGCACACAGCGTGACGGCGCAGCCCGCACGTCCCCACAACCCCTTCCCGTCAGCTCCTCGTTGGAACGATTGGACACTCGGACATGGGTCCACACCCCGCGGTCGCGGCGATACGCCTGGCGGTCCGCCGCGTTCTCCACGACGTCCTCACCCTCGCTCCGTCCGAAACCGCAACCGCGAGCGCCTCCGGCGGTTCCAGGCCCCCGCTCGTCCTGGCCGCCTGCTCCGGCGGCGCCGACTCCATGGCGCTCGCCTCCGCCCTCGCCTTCGAGGCCCCCCGGCTCGGCCTCCGCGCCGGCGGCGTCACCGTCGACCACGGCCTCCAGGAGGGCTCCGACCTCCGCGCCGCCGAGGTGGTGAGCCGCCTCCTCGCCCTCGGCCTCGACCCCGTCGAGGCGCTCCCCGTGACCGTCGGCCGGGAGGGCGGCCCGGAGGCCGCCGCCCGTGACGCCCGCTACGCCGCCCTGGACGAGGCCGCCGAACGCCACGGCGCCGCGGCCGTGCTCCTCGGCCACACCCGGGACGACCAGGCCGAGACCGTGCTCCTGGGCCTCGCCCGCGGCTCCGGCACCCGCTCGCTGTCCGGGATGGCCGTGGCCTCCGGGGTCGGGGGCCGCTACCGCAGGCCGTTCCTGGAGTTGGACCGGCAGACCGCCCGCAAGGCGTGCCTGGTGCAGTCGCTGCCGGTCTGGGACGACCCGCACAACGTCGACCCGGCCTACACCCGCTCCCGGGTCCGCCACGAGGCCCTGCCGGTCCTGGAGAAGGCGCTCGGCAAGGGCGTCGTCGAGGCCCTGGCCCGGACCGCCCAGCTCTCCCGGGACGACGCGGACGCCCTCGACTCCTGGGCCGTCGCCGTGGAGCCGTCCGTCCGGGACGACACGGGCGCCCTGGAGGTCGCCAAGCTCTACGCGCTGCCCCCCGCCGTCCGCCGCCGGGTGCTGCGCCGGGCGGCCATCGAGGCCGGTTCCCCGGCCGGTTCCCTCTTCGCCCGGCACATCGAGGAGGTCGACCGGCTGATCACCGGCTGGCGCGGTCAGCGGGCCATCAACCTCCCCGGGCGCGTCGCGGTTCGCCGGCATGGTGGCAGACTGGTCCTTCGGCAGGGCTGAATCGAACGACCGTGAGTGACCGCGGGCAGGCCCGGCCGGACCCTGGCCGGGCGGCAGGCGCCCGGACGGCCGGATGAGCCCCAATCGAACGAGAGTGGCGCGGGTGGACGAGAAGGACATGGGCACCGACCTCAAGTCGGTGCTCATCACCAAGGAAGAGATCGACGCGAAGCTGGCCGAGCTGGCCGCGAAGATCGACGCGGAGTACGCGGGCAAGGACCTGCTCATCGTCGGTGTCCTCAAGGGCGCCGTGATGGTGATGGCGGACCTGGCGCGCGCGCTGTCCAACCCCGTCACCATGGACTGGATGGCCGTGTCCTCCTACGGCGCGGGCACCCAGTCCTCCGGCGTGGTCCGCATCCTCAAGGACCTCGACACCGACATCAAGGGCAAGCACGTCCTGATCGTCGAGGACATCATCGACTCCGGCCTGACCCTGTCGTGGCTGCTGTCGAACCTCGGCTCCCGCGAGCCGGCGTCCCTGAACGTCGTCACCCTGCTGCGCAAGCCGGAGGCGGCCAAGGTCGCCATCGACGTGAAGTGGGTCGGCTTCGACATCCCGAACGAGTTCGTCGTCGGTTACGGTCTCGACTTCGCGGAGAAGTACCGCAACCTGCCCTTCGTGGGCACCCTCGCGCCGCACGTCTACGGCGGCTGACCCTCCCCGACCTGGGAGGACGGTATTGCCCCCGAAGGGCCCGGCGATTGCCGGGCCACCGGGAACCCCTCACGGTTTTCCGCCGTTGGAGGAGGGGAAGACGGATTTGTTGACCGTCTGCGGCGGCGTCGGGTGACAATGCTGGGGTACCGTCCGAAGGTCAGTCTTTTCAAGCATTCTTTAGCAAGCACTGCAAGGTCGAGCAGAACACCGTACGCACAGGCACCCCGATCGAGGGGCACCGTGCCTCACTGTGGCAGGAGGGACGGGGCGCTCGCGCCCCGTATGGATGGACGTGAAGCGCTACTTCCGTGGGCCGGTCATGTGGATCGTGCTGGCCGTCCTCGCCGTGGTCGTGTTGATGCAGGTCGTCGGCTCGTCCGGCGGCTACAAGTCGGTGGACACCAGTCAGGTCGTCGCGGCCATCCGTGACAACAGGGTGAAATCGGCCGAGCTGACCACGGGCGACGAAAACAAGATCAAGGTCGAGCTCAAGAGCGGCCAGAAGATCAAGGGCAGCGGCAAGGTCCAGGCGAACTACATCGGCGACCAGGGCGTCCAGCTGTCCGCGATGCTCCAGAAGGCCGTCGACCAGAAGGACAAGGACGTCCTGCCCGAGGGCTACAACGTGGCGACGTCCAAGCAGAACCCCTTCATCGGGGTGCTGCTGTCCCTGCTGCCCTTCGTCCTCATCGTCGTCGTCTTCCTGTTCCTGATGAATCAGATGCAGGGCGGCGGCTCCCGGGTGATGAACTTCGGGAAGTCCAAGGCCAAGCTGATCACCAAGGACACCCCGAAGACGACCTTCGCCGACGTGGCCGGGTCCGACGAGGCCGTCGAGGAGCTCCACGAGATCAAGGAGTTCCTGCAGGAGCCCGCAAAGTTCCAGGCCGTCGGCGCCAAGATCCCCAAGGGCGTGCTGCTCTACGGCCCGCCCGGTACCGGCAAGACGCTGCTCGCGCGTGCCGTCGCGGGCGAGGCGGGCGTCCCGTTCTACTCGATCTCCGGCTCGGACTTCGTCGAGATGTTCGTCGGTGTCGGCGCCTCCCGGGTCCGCGACCTGTTCGAGCAGGCCAAGGCCAACGCCCCGGCCATCGTCTTCGTCGACGAGATCGACGCCGTCGGCCGGCACCGCGGCGCGGGCCTCGGCGGCGGTCACGACGAGCGCGAGCAGACGCTCAACCAGCTGCTCGTCGAGATGGACGGCTTCGACGTCAAGGGCGGCGTCATCCTGATCGCGGCCACCAACCGGCCCGACATCCTCGACCCGGCGCTGCTGCGCCCGGGCCGTTTCGACCGGCAGATCGCCGTCGACCGCCCCGACATGCAGGGCCGTCTGGAGATCCTCAAGGTCCACCAGAAGGGCAAGCCGGTCGCCCCGGACGTCGACCTCGCGGCCGTCGCCCGCCGTACCCCCGGCTTCACCGGTGCCGATCTCTCCAACGTCCTGAACGAGGCCGCCCTGCTGACGGCCCGCAGCGACAAGAAGCTGATCGACAACCACATGCTGGACGAGGCGATCGACCGCGTCGTGGCCGGCCCGCAGAAGCGGACCCGGATCATGAGCGACAAGGAGAAGAAGATCACCGCGTACCACGAGGGCGGACACGCCCTGGTCGCGGCGGCTTCGCCCAACTCCGACCCGGTCCACAAGATCACGATCCTGTCCCGGGGCCGCGCGCTCGGCTACACCATGGTCCTGCCGGACGAGGACAAGTACTCGACCACGCGCAACGAGATGCTCGACCAGCTGGCCTACATGCTGGGCGGCCGCGCGGCCGAGGAGCTCGTCTTCCACGACCCGACCACGGGTGCCGCGAACGACATCGAGAAGGCCACCGCCACGGCCCGCGCGATGGTCACCCAGTACGGCATGACCGAGCGGCTCGGCGCGATCAAGTTCGGCTCCGACAACTCCGAGCCGTTCCTGGGCCGTGAGATGGCGCACCAGCGCGACTACTCGGAAGAGGTCGCCGCGCTGGTCGACGAAGAGGTCAAGAAGCTCATCGAGACCGCGCACAACGAGGCGTGGGAGATCCTGGTCGAGAACCGCGACGTCCTCGACAACCTCGTTCTGGCGCTCCTGGAGAAGGAGACGCTGAACAAGGAGGAGATCGCCGAGATCTTCAAGCACATCGTGAAGCGCCCGGCCCGCCCGGCGTGGACCGGTTCCTCGCGGCGCACGCCGTCCAGCCGCCCGCCGGTGCTCTCCCCCAAGGAGCTCGCCCCGAGCAGCAACGGCGCCGCCGGTGCCACCGGCGTCGACTCGGTGGAGCTGCCGGAGGACATCCGCCCGGAGTGAGCCGAGCCCCAGGGCCGGAATGGATGCCGCGTCTCCCAGGTTTTAGCCTGGGGGCGCGGCATCGCGCATTCGCGCGCTCCTCCGGCCGGGTGAACGGCCGGGCGAACGGGGGCCGCCGCATGGCGCGTACGCACGAGAGAACGAGGCAACATGATCGATCCGGTGACCCTGGACGGCGAGCGAGCCATCGGGCCGTTCGACGAGAAGCGGGCCGAGCAGGCCGTCCGCGAACTGCTGATCGCCGTCGGGGAGGACCCGGACCGCGAGGGCCTGCGGGAGACCCCGGCCCGTGTCGCGCGCGCCTACAAGGAGATATTCGCCGGCCTGCGGCAGGAGCCGGCCGACGTGCTGACCACCACCTTCGACCTGGGCCACGACGAGATGGTGCTGGTCAGGGACATCGAGGTCTACAGCACCTGCGAGCACCACCTCGTCCCGTTCCACGGCGTCGCCCACATCGGCTACATCCCCGCGACCAGCGGGAAGATCACCGGCCTGTCGAAGCTGGCCCGGCTGGTGGACGTCTACGCGCGCCGTCCGCAGGTGCAGGAGCGGCTCACCACGCAGATCGCGGACTCCCTGGTGGAGATCCTGGAGGCGCGGGGCGTCGTCGTGGTGATCGAGTGCGAGCACATGTGCATGTCGATGCGCGGCATCCGGAAGCCCGGCGCCAAGACGATCACGTCCGCGGTGCGGGGGCAGCTGCGGGACCCGGCGTCCCGCGCGGAGGCGATGAGCCTCATCATGTCGGCGCGCTGAGCCCGGTCGACGGGCCGGGCGCAGAAGACAAGCCGGGAAACACGAAGGCCGCCCGCTGCGCTGCGGGCGGCCCGAGGAAGTCGACGCGCGTCACGCGCTGAGGCGGCTGCCCATCCACTGGAGGGTGCCGGGGATCTCGCGGCGCCAGGTGTTGAAGTTGTGACCGCCGCTCTCCAGGATCATCGAGGAGACCCGGGTGGGGTGCTTGGCGGCGAGGTCGATGAACTTCATCGTGTCCTTGTAGTTGTGCTCGCCCTGCTTGCTGCTGGTGACCAGCATCGAGATCTTGGGCAGCGGCTTGTGCTTCAGCCGCCAGATCAGGTTGTTCTCCTGCTCCAGCTGCTTGCTGCCGCCGAAGAGGGAACCGGTCGTGGGGTCCTGCGGGGCCTTGTAGTAGCCGGACAGCGAGGCGGCGGCGCCGTACGCCTCCGGGTGGCGCATCGCGAGCTTGAGCGCGCAGTAGCCGCCGGTCGAGTCGCCGATCATGCCCCAGTTGGCGGCCTTGGTGCCGATCCGGTACTGCTGCGAGAGCGCCTTGCGCAGGTCCTTGGTGAAGAAGGTCTCGGTCTTGGGGCCGTCGGGTATGTCCATGCACTCCGTGTCCCGGGGCGGGGCGACGGTCGGCCGCATCATCACCAGGATGGTGGGCTGCATCTTCTTGTCCTTGGCCAGCTTGTGCGCCGTCTGCGGGTAGTGCAGGCCCTTGATCAGCGCCTCGGCGGTGCCCGGGTAGCCGGTCAGCACGACGGAGGCCGGAAAGGTGCGCTTGGCGAAAGCGGGCTGGAAGTACTCCGGCGGCAGGTACACGTAGGCCGGGCTGGCGATCCGGGACTCGGGCCCCTGGATGTTGACCTTCTCGATCCGGCCGGCCACCCGCGGCACCGAGGCCCGGGGCACGTTCACCTGCTGGGTGCCCACCACCTGGACGCGGTGCGCGCCCGCGCTGTGGTCGACGACGACGCCCTGGTCCTGCTCCTGGCCGAAGAGGTCGGCCCACGAGGCGTAGAAGCCGAACGAGTAGTTCGCGTACAGGCCGATGGCGGCGAACAGGGACAGCTGGGTGACGAACAGCATGCCGACGCGGCCCAGGATGGAGCCCACGTTCCGCTTGCCGAGCCGCGGCCAGAGCCAGACGGTCAGCGCGAAGAGCACAACCGCCAGCACTGCGGCCAACAGCAGAACTGTCTTGCTGGTGAGACCCATGAGGTGCTTTCTGCCGAGCGACCCGGCGCCGGGTCGCGGAATGGTTACTTCTATCCGGGCCCGCCGCCGGCGGAACCTCCGCCCCTGAACCGTCGTCCTACAGGGCGCACATTGTCCGGAGCGGTACGGCCAGATGCCGTATGCCCACTCGACATGGACGACGGGAAGAGATGTCTGTCAGGGAAGATGGCAAAAAGTCCGATGGGGTTCCTTCGGGTCCGAAGTGGCTGTCGGTGCTTGCCCGCATGGCCAAGGGGCCTCGGCCGGAGCGTGTTCCGGCCGTCGTAGGCACGGTCGCGGCGGTCATCGGTCTGATGGACATCGCCGCCGGCGTCATCCCGCGCTTCCGCTTCAGCAAGATCCATACGCTGGCCGAGGTGCTCCCCGGAGCCGTCACGCAGCTGGCCGCCGCCGCGTCGATCGTCGTCGGCATCCTGCTGCTGATGCTCGCCCACGGCCTCAAGCGCGCGAAGTCGCGCGCCTGGTGGGCCGCCGTCGTGGTGCTGCCGGTGGGCGCCGCCGCGCACCTGATCTACCGGCACTCCATCCCGGGCGCGGTCTTCTCGCTGCTGCTCTTCGCCTACCTGGTGCGGCACCGGAACGCGTTCACCGCGCTGCCCGACCCGCGCAGCCGCTGGAAGGCGCTGGCCAACTTCATCCTGATGGGCGGCGCCAGCTTCGCCCTCGGCTGGGTGATCGTCGGCTCGCACCCGGACCAGATGGTCGGCGACCCGCCGGTGCTGGAGCAGATCGAGCACGTCCTGTGGGGTCTGTTCGGCTTCGAGGGATCGATCCGCTACACCGGCGGCGTCGACTACGTCGTCGGCTACTCCCTCGGCGCCCTCGGTCTGCTGACCGTCGCCACCACCGCGTTCCTGGCCTTCCGGCCGCAGTACCCGGCCGCCGTCCTCACCGAGGAGGACGAGGACCGGCTGCGCGAGCTGCTCGCCAAGCACGGCGACCGCGACTCGCTGGGCCACTTCGCGCTGCGCCGCGACAAGAGCGTCGTCTTCTCCCCGTCCGGCAAGGCCGCCGTCTCCTACCGCGTGGTCTCCGGCGTCATCCTCGCCAGTGGTGACCCGATCGGCGACGTCGAGGCCTGGCCGGGCGCCATCGAGAAGTTCATGGAGCTGGCCAAGCGGCACTCCTGGACCCCGGCCGTCAACGGGTGCAGCGAGACCGGCGGCGAGGTCTGGACCCGGGAGACCGGTCTGGACGCCCTGGAGATGGGCGACGAGGCCATCGTCGAGGTCGCCGACTTCAGCCTCAGCGGCCGGGCCATGCGCAACGTCCGCCAGATGGTCAAGCGCATCGAGCGCAACGGCTACAGCACCAAGGTCCGCCGCGTCGGCGACCTGAGCCCCGAGGAGCTCGCGGTCGTCCAGCAGGCCGCCAACGCCTGGCGCGACACCGAGGAGGAGCGCGGCTTCTCCATGGCGCTGGGCCGGATCGGCGACCCGAAGGACCTGGACGCCATCATCGCCACCGCGCACAAGGACGTCGAGGAGGGCGAGAACGCCCCCTTCGGCGACCTGCGGGCCATGCAGCACTACGTGCCGTGGGGCAAGGACGGCAGCTCGCTGGAGCTGATGCGCCGCGACCGCGGCGCCGACCCGGGCATGAACGAGCTGCTGATCGTCGCCTTCCTCCAGGCGGCGCCCGACCTGAAGATCAAGCGCCTGTCGCTGAACTTCGCGTTCTTCCGCTCGGCCCTGGAGCGCGGGAGCAAGCTGGGCGCCGGACCGGTGGTCCGGATCCAGCGCGGGGTCCTGATCTTCCTGTCGCGCTGGTTCCAGATCGAGTCGCTGTACAAGTTCAACGAGAAGTTCCGGCCGCGCTGGGAGCCGCGCTTCATCGTCTTCCCGAACAGCCGCGACCTGCCGCGCATCGGCTTCGCGATGATGCAGGCGGAGGGCTTCCTGGAGCTGCCGCGGCTGCTGCGCCGCCGCCCGGCGCCGCCCAAGCCGAGCTTCGACGACGACGCGACGGTGGAGCAGGCGGAGGTCACGCGCGCCGCGTGAGCCCCGCCCGTCCCGGCCCAGAGCCCTTCCCGGAACCGCTTCCGGGGAGGGCTCTCGCCGTGTCGGCCGGTCGCCGCCGCTCGGGGCCCACGGCCTACGCTGGTGGGCATGAGTACCTTGCACGCTCGTATCGGGCCCGTCGGTCTGCCGCGGTGGGACCGCTGTGCGGTGATGGGCGTGGTCAACGTGACGCCCGACTCGTTCTCCGACGGCGGCCGCTGGTTCGACACGGCCGAGGCGGTCAAGCGGGGCCTGGACCTCGTCGCCGGCGGCGCGGACCTGGTGGACGTGGGCGGCGAGTCCACCCGGCCGGGGGCGCTGCGGGTGGACGAGGCCGAGGAGCGGCGCCGGGTGGTCCCGGTCGTCCGCGAGCTGGCCGGCGAGGGCGTCGTGGTCTCGGTCGACACGATGCGGGCCTCGGTCGCGGAGGCGGCCCTGGAGGCCGGCGCCGGGCTGGTCAACGATGTGAGCGGCGGGCTCGCCGACCCGGCGATGGTCCCGATGGCGGCGCAGGCCCGGGTGCCGTTCGTGGTCATGCACTGGCGCGGTTTCAGTGAGGACATGAACAGCCGGGCGGTCTACGACGACGTGGTCGGCGAGGTGGTCGACGAGCTGCGGCGGCGGGTGGACGCGGTGGTGGCGGGCGGTGTCGAGCCGGAGCGGCTGGTGATCGACCCCGGCCTGGGCTTCGCCAAGAACGCCGGGCACGACCTGGCCCTGCTCGCCCGGCTGGACCGGCTGCGGGCCGAGCTGGGGCTGCCGCTGCTGGTCGCGGCGTCCCGCAAGCGCTTCCTCGGCCGGGTGCTGGCGGGTCCCGACGGCGTTCTGCCGCCGGCCCGCGAACGGGACGCGGCGACGGCCGCGGTCTCGGTGCTGGCGGCGCGCGAGGGCGCGTGGGCGGTGCGGGTGCACGAGGTGGGCGCGAGCGCGGACGCCGTGCGCGTGGTGAGCGCCGTGGACGCCGCGCGCACCGGAGCCCCCGAGGGGGCGGTGTGAGCTCGGCGCGCACGGACGCCGAGCGGGTCGAGCTCGCCAACACGGCCCTGTACGAGGCGGTGGAGCGCGGCGACACCGAGGCCATGCACCGGATGTGGCTGGACGACCCCGGTACCGAGGTGTCGTGCGTGCACCCGGGCTGGCCGGTGCTGCGCGGCCGGGGCGAGGTGCTGCGCTCCTACGCGCTGATCATGGCGAGCACCGACTACATCCAGTTCTTCCTGACCGACGTCGAGGTGTCGGTGGCCGGTGACACCGCCCTGGTGACCTGCACGGAGAACATCCTCAGCGGAGCGCCCGCGGAATCCGAGGGCGAGCTCGGGCCGCTGGTGGGCCAGCTGGTCGTGGCGACCAACGCGTTCCGCCGGGTGGGGTCGGAGTGGAAGGTGTGGTCGCACCACGGTTCGCCGGTGCTGGCGGGCCGGGACGACGAGGAGTACGCGGAGCGCGAGGAGGGTCCTGAGGACCTGGACGGCGGCTCCGGGCCGGTCGGACCGCTGGGCTGACGGGCGCCCTTCCCAAGCGTCCTTCCCAAGCGTCCTTCCCGGGGGTGCGGACCGGCCCGCACGTCATCGCCGCGCGTCAGTGTGATGGATTCGTGACCACTCGTTCGAGCTGCTTCCCCGGCGGGTATGGGTGCTCATACGCCGGCCGGGGAACGCGGCGGACGCCGGTGACCAGCATCACAGCCGTTCCCGGGCCGGGACACCCGCGGCCGGACGCTGTCGGTGCTCGCAGGTAGATTCGACGTTGGGTATCCCGGTCGAAGGCCGGGGACGGGTGACGCTCCGGCCGCCGCCGGGAGTCCCTCCCCCGTGGCCGCGAGGGCACGGGAGGTACCCGTCACCGACGACCAGCAGGAGTGATTCGTGTGGATCGTGTCGCGCTGCGCGGCTTGAAGGCTCGCGGGCACCATGGGGTCTTCCCCCGAGAACGCGAGGAAGGCCAGACCTTCGTCGTGGATCTCGTGCTGAGCCTGGACACCCGGCCCGCCGCGGCCGACGACGACCTCACGAAGACCGTCCACTACGGCATCGTGGCCGAGGAGGTGGTCGGCATCGTCCAGGGCGAGCCGGTCGACCTCATCGAGACCCTCGCCGAGCGGATCGCCGAGCAGTGCCTGAAGCACGAGCCGGTACGGGAGGTCGAGGTGGTCGTGCACAAGCCGGACGCCCCGATCACCGTGCCCTTCGACGACGTGACCGTAACGATCACCCGGAGCCGAGTATGAGCAGCAGCGACCCGACCGTGCAGCCGGTGCCCGCCTCCGTGGTGGAGCAGGTGGACGCCGCCGACGTGACCCTGAGCAACCCGCAGTGGGCCGTGCTGTCGCTCGGCAGCAACCTGGGCAACCGCCTGGAGACGCTCCAGGGCGCGATCGACGCCCTGGAGGACACGCCCGGCCTGCGGGTGAAGGCGGTCTCCCCGGTCTACGAGACGGAGCCCTGGGGCGTCGAGCCCGGCTCCCAGCCGGCCTACTTCAACGCGGTGGTGCTGGTGAAGACCACGCTCCCGCCGGCCTCGCTGCTGGAGCGCGGACATGCCATCGAGGAGGCGTTCGAGCGCGTGCGCGACGAGCGCTGGGGGCCGCGGACCATCGACGTGGACATCGTCACTTATCAGGACGTGATCTCCGACGACCCGCTGCTGACGCTGCCGCATCCGCGCGCCCACGAGCGTGCCTTCGTGCTGGTTCCGTGGTACGACGTGGACCCGGAGGCTGTTGTTCCGGGACGCGGGCCGGTCGCCGACCTGCTGTCCGGGCTCGCCCGCGAGGGCGTCCGGCCGCGGGTGGACCTGGAACTCCGGCTGCCCGAGTAGCCGTTGGTTCAGTGGCGGCACGGGCGCCGCGCTCGGAGGGACGGATCGATGGCGATGAAGACGACGAGGGGCTGACGGCTCGGTGAAGCAACTTCGGATCGGGATGCTGCTCGGCCTGTTCGCCGCGGCCGGGGTGCTGTCCTGGGCCGGTGCCCGGCTCTGGGACGCCTTCGACACGCTGCCGAGCGTGCCGGTCGCGGCGCCGATCGTGCTGGCCGTGATCGCCGTCGTCCTCTTCTCGACGGCCCTCTCGCTCCGCGGCCGGCTGCGCGCGCAGCGCGAGCGGCGCCCCGGCGCCAAGGGCGTCGACCCGCTGCTGGCGGCCCGGGCCGTGGTGTTCGGCCAGGCCAGCGCCCTGGTCGCGGCGCTGGTGTCCGGCGCGTACGGCGGGGTGGGGGTGTTCCTGCTGCTGGACGGCATGGAGACCGACGCCCGCCGGGAGCAGACGATCTACGCCGGGGCCTCGGTGCTGGCCGGGGCTTGTGTGGTGGCCGCGGCGTTCTTCATGGAGCGGGTCTGCAAGCTCCCGGAGGACGACGACGAGGGGCCGGGGGAGGGGAAGCCCGCGTAGGCTCCCCCGCTCCCCGGGGAGCCGCTCAGCTCGGCGCGGGCGCCTGCAGCCCCCCGCCGGTCGGCTCGGTCCGGTCGGCCCGCCGCGCGTCGTCCCCGACCGAGCGCCGCAGGGCTCCGTGCAGGCTGGTCGGGGTGAGGACGCCGAGGAAGTGGTCCCTGCGGTCGCCGTCGAGCACCGCGATCCACCCGGCGTCGTGCTGGAGCATGGTGCTGAACGCCTGCTTCAGCGACGCCCCCAGGGGCAGCCAGGCGTCCATGTGCCGGGCGTGGTCCCGTACGGTGCCGCCGTTCGCGTGGACGATCGCGTCCGCCGCCACCCAGCCGTGCAGCCGCTCGCCGTCGTCGAGGACGACGGCCCAGTCGGCGTGCTCGCCGGCGAGCACGCCGAGGGCGGACTCCACCGGGTCGTCCAGGTGGACGACGGGAGGCTGCTCCAGGTCGCCGCGTTCGATCGGGGTGACGGAGAGCCGCTTCAGACCGCGGTCGGCGCCGACGAAGTCGGCGACGTAGGGCGTGGCGGGGGCGCCGAGCACCATCGAGGGCGCGTCGAGCTGCTCGATGCGGCCGTGCCCGTAGACCGCGATGCGGTCCCCCAGCCGGACCGCCTCCTCGATGTCGTGGGTGACGAAGAGCACGGTCTTGCGCACCTGTGACTGGAGGCGCAGGAACTCGTTCTGCAGCCGTTCGCGGACGACCGGGTCGACGGCGCCGAACGGTTCGTCCATCAGGAGGACGGGCGGGTCGGCGGCGAGGGCGCGGGCGACGCCGACGCGCTGCCGCTGGCCGCCGGAGAGCTGGTCGGGGTAGCGGCTCCCGTGGACGGCGGGGTCGAGGCCGACGAGCTCCAGCAGCTCGGCGGCGCGGTCGCGGGCCTTCTTCCGCTGCCAGCCGAGCAGGTGGGGGACGGTCGCGGTGTTGTCGAGCACCGTCTTGTGCGGGAACAGCCCGACCTGCTGGATCACGTAGCCGATGCGGCGGCGCAGGGCGACCGGGTCGGTCTCCGCTATGTCCGCGCCGTCCAGCAGGATCCGACCCTCGGTCGGTTCAATCAGCCGGTTGACCATCTTCATCGTGGTGGTCTTGCCACAGCCGGACGGTCCGACGAGCGTGACCAGCTCGCCCTCCGCCACTTCGAAGGACAGGTCGTCCACGGCGGTCGTGCCATCGGCGTAGCGCTTGGTGACGTGCTCGAATCGGATCACGCCCCCCATTGTTGCCACATCTTCCCCGGTCGTGACGTGTCGGAGCCCTGGCTGTAAGACGGCCCACAGGCGATTGTCAGTGGTGGGCGTTAGGGTCGCCAGTAACCGTCGGTGAAGGCCAAGGGGGAGGTGAGCGCGCATGGCGGGGCAGGGCGGCAACTGTCTGATCGACAACGACTGGATCTGCGGCGAGTACGTGCGGACGCGGAGCCACGAGCTCGTCGACGCGACCGTGCAGCACATCGGCATCACGCTGGCGTCCGTCGGCATAGGGCTGCTCATCGCGTTCCCGCTGGCGCTGGCGGCCCGCCGCTGGCGCGGTGTCGCGGGCCCGGTGCTCGGGCTGACCACGGTGCTCTACACGATTCCGTCCCTGGCGATGTTCTCGCTGCTGGTGCCGGTCTTCGGGCTCTCGGCGGCCGTGGTGGTCACCGGCCTGGTGCTCTACTCGCTGACCATCCTGGTGCGGAACATCCTGGCCGGGCTGGCCGCCGTGCCGGAGGAGGCCCGTGAGGCGGCGCGAGGCATGGGGTACGGGCCGGTGCGGCTGCTGTTCGGGGTGGAGCTGCCGCTCGCCCTGCCGGCGGTGATGGCGGGGGTCCGGATCGCCACCGTGTCCACGGTCTCGCTGACCACCGTCGGCGCGCTCACCGGCTACGGCGGGCTGGGCAATCTGATCTACGAGGGGCTGCACAGCATCTTCAAGGCCCAGGTCCTGACCGCCTCGGTGCTCTGCGTCCTGCTGGCCGTCGTGGCGGACGTGCTGCTGCTGGGGCTCCAGCGGCTGCTGACGCCCTGGACGCGGAAGCCGCGCGCGCGGCGGGGGGCCGGGGGAGCCGGGACAGCGCTGTCGGCGCGCGACGAGCGGAAGGAGGCGGTGGTCTGATGGGTGTCGTCTCCCGGACGTGGACGTGGCTGGCCACCGGTTCGCACTGGTCGGGGCCGGACGGGGTCTGGCACCGGCTCGCCGAGCACCTCCAGCTGACCGTGGTGTGCCTGGCCCTCTCCTGCGCGATCGCCCTGCCCCTCGCCATCGTGCTGGGGCACACCGGCCGGGGCGGCGCGCTGGCCGTCAACCTCTCCAACGCGGGCCGGGCGGTGCCCACTTTCGCCGTGCTGGTCCTGCTCACCCTGGGCCCGCTGGGTACGTACGACTCATGGCCCACGGTCATCGCCCTCGTCCTCTTCGCGATACCCCCGCTGCTGACCAACGCCTACGTGGGCATGCGGGAGGTGGACCGCGACGTGGTCGAGGCCGCCCGGGGCATGGGGATGTCGGGCCGGCAGGTCATCGGACGGGTCGAACTGCCCCTGGCCATGCCGCTGGTGATGACCGGCGTGCGGTCGGCCGCCGTGCAGGTGGTGGCGACCGTCTCCATCGCGGCGATGGTCGGCGGCGGTGGGCTGGGGCGGATCATCACGGCGGGGTTCCGGCTCACCGACACGCCTCAGGTGGTGGCCGGCGCCCTGCTGGTGGCCGTCCTCGCCCTGGTGGTGGAGGCGGTGTTCGTCGTGCTGGAGCGCTGGTTGGGGCGTCGGAATCGGCATCCCTTGAACCCAAAGGTCGCCGAGAGCACCTGAGCTGACTGACTGTCAGCTGACGCAACGTCACATAGGACCGAATGGAGTGCCGCATGACCAGCACCATCCCGCGCCGCGCGCGGGCCGCCCGCGCCGCGCTGGCGGCGGCGGGAGTCGCCGCCCTGACGGCGGGCCTGGCCGCTTGCGGCGGGGACAGCCTGGAGAAGTCCGGGGGCGGGGGCGGGGGATCCAGTGCGTCGGGCCGCGGATCCCTGGTGATCGGATCCGCCTCGTTCACCGAGTCGAAGGTGCTCGCGGAAATATACGCGGGCCTGTTGAAGGACGCCGGATATTCCACCTCGATCAAGACGGTGGACGCGCGCGAGCTGTATGAACCGGCGCTGGAGAAGGGGCAGATCGATGTCGTCCCGGAGTACGCGGCGACGCTCGCCGAATTCCTGAACAAGAAGCAGAACGGGAAGGACGCTCCGCAGGTCGCCTCGGCGGACTCGGACACCACGCTGAAGGCGCTGCGTAAACTCGCCGAACCGCGGGGGCTCAAGGTGCTGGACGCCGGCCGGGCCGTGGATCAGAACGCGTTCGCCGTGTCGGCCGAGTTCGCGAGGAAACACCAGCTCAAGACGCTTTCGGACCTCGGGGCATCGAAGGAGTCGGTCAAGCTCGCGGCAGGTGACGAGTGCACCGCGCGGCCCTTCTGCAAGCCCGGTCTGGAGAAGACCTACGGCATCCGCGTCGCGGGCATCGACCCCTTGGAGGTCGGCAGTACCCAGGCCAAGCAGGCGGTCAGGAACGGCAAGGACCAGATGGTCCTCACGACGACCACGGACGCCACGCTGGAACAGTTCGGTCTTGTCGTGCTTGAGGACGACAAGAAATTGCAGAACTCCGACAACGTGCTGCCGGTGGTGAATGCGCGGAAGGCGGGTTCGCCGCAGGTCGTGGAAGCGCTCGGCAAACTCAACAAGGTGCTGACCACGGAAGACCTCAGCGAACTCAACAAGAAGGTGGATGCCGAGCGGCTCAAGCCGGCGGATGTGGCCGCGCAGTACCTCAAGGACAAGGGGTTGCTGGGCAAGTAGGAGGGGGCCCGGGGAGGCAAGGAGGGGGCGGGTAGGGGACAAGTAAGATCAAGGGAACGGTTTGGTGCCGGAGTCACACTTTCGTCGCAACGCACGGTAAGTTTCTGGCCATGCCACGAGGACGCCACCGCCATTCCACATCCCTGCACCGGCTTCTTCCCTCTTCGCTGGTCGCCGCGACCTCGGTCGCCTGTGCGGCCGGAGCCTGGACAGTGGGCGAAACGGTCGTCATACGCGGCCTCGCCGCGGGTGCCGCCGTGGCGGCCGTGGTCGGCTCGGTGCTGATGCGCCGTTGGGACCGGTCGGCGGGCAAGCGGGTTGCCCAGCTCACCGCGGCCCGCGCCCGCGACGAGTGGAAGACGGACGAGCGCCTCGCCGAGCTCGAGACGGACCTGGAGGAGACCCGCCAGGCCCGCGCCCGGCTGGAGACCAAGCTCCGCGGCAAGCGCGCCGAGCTGGCCCGGCTCCGCACCGAGCACGCCGACCTGCTGCGCCGCTACGCCACCGCCGAGACCGAGCGGGCCAGCGCTCTTGAAGGGCGGCGGCTGCTGGAGAGCGAGCGCTCGGCGATCGGCGCTTCCGGCGAGGGCGAGGCCGTCGGGGCCGCCGGGGACGCCGACGAGAAGGCCGGAGTGCCCAAGGCCGCGCGGGCCCTGGAGTCCGCCATGCAGGCCCGCTCCCTGGTGCAGGCCCGCTCCGACGGGCAGGTCGGTGCGCGGGAGTACCGCAGGGCGGCGGACGCGCTGCGGGATCTTACGCGGAACGGGGCGGTGCAGCGGGAGGCCGAGGAGCGGGCTTCGGCGGCTTCCGCCGAGGTGAGTGCGCCTGCCGTGTCGGCTGCTCCTGCGCTTCCGGTTCCGGCTCCTGCTCCCGTTGCGCCTGCCGCGCCTGCCGCGCCTGCCGCGCCTGCCGCGCCCGAGCCCGTCGTCGCGCAGGACAGTGCGCCCGCGGTCCGTCCCGAGGCGGCCGTGGCCGTGCGCGACAGCCGTCCCGCCATGCCCGTACGGCGTCCCGCGCCTCCGGTGCGGCGGGCCACGGGCGGGTTCGACTTCTTCGGTACGCGGCACCGGGCGAAGCAGGCCGCTGCCGCGGCTCAGGCAGCTGTCGAGGAGCAGGATCTCGCCGATGTCGTCGGCGAGGAGGCGTTGGCCGCCGGGCGGAACGCCGACGAGCGGGTCATCGATCTGACGGCTCATGACGAGACCGAGCAGATCGATGTGGCGGAGCTCCGCGACGCGATCTGAGGCGCCTGCGGCGGGCTTGTGCCCCAGCCCCGCCCCTTCGCCGATTCCCGGGGGCTCCGCCCCCAGCCCCCCGAAGCGCGCTCCGCGCGCTGTCCTCAAGCGCCGGACGGGCTGAATCGCCTGTCCGGCGCCTACTTGTCGATGTCCCCCACCACGAAGAACAACGACCCCAGAATCGCCACCATGTCCGCCACCAGCGTCCCGGGCAGCAGCTCCACCAGCGCCTGGATGTTGTTGTACGAAGCGGACCGCAGCTTCAGCCGGTACGGCGTCTTCTCGCCCTTGGACACCAGGTAGTACCCGTTGAGCCCGAGCGGATTCTCGGTCCACGCGTAAGTGGCGCCCTCAGGCGCCTTGAGCACCTTGGGAAGGCGCTGGTTCACCGGGCCGGGCGGGAGTTCCGCCAGCCGGTCGAGGCAGGCGTCGGCCAGGGCGAGGGCGTTGTGGGTCTGGTCGAGGAGGCACTCGAAGCGGGCGAGGCAGTCGCCCTCCTCGCGGGTGACGACCTTCAGGACGTCCGCGAGCTCCCCGTAGGCCAGGTAGGGCTCGTCGCGCCGCAGGTCGAAGTCGACGCCGGAGGCTCGCGCGATGGGGCCGCTCACGCCGTAGGCGTGCACGGTCTCGCGGGAGAGGACGCCGACGCCGCGGGTGCGGCCGCGGAAGATCTCGTTGCCGAGGACGAGGCGGTCGTGGACGTCCATGCGGGAGCGGACCTCGGCGACGGCCTGCCGGGCGCGGTCGGTCCAGCCGGCGGGCAGGTCCTCCTTGAGGCCGCCGACGCGGTTGAACATGTAGTGCATCCGGCCGCCGGAGACCTCCTCCAGCACCGCCTGGAGCACCTCGCGCTCGCGGAAGGCGTGGAAGACGGGGGTGATGCCGCCGAGCTCCAGGGGATAGGAGCCGAGGAACATGAGGTGGTTGAGGATCCGGTTCAGCTCGGCCAGCAGGGTGCGGAGCCACACCGCGCGCTCGGGCACCTCCATGCCCAGCATGCGCTCGACGGCCATGACGACGCCGAGCTCGTTGGAGAACGCGGACAGCCAGTCGTGGCGGTTGGCGAGCATGACGATCTGGCGGTAGTCGCGGGCCTCGAAGAGCTTCTCCGCGCCGCGGTGCATGTAGCCGATCACCGGCTCGGCGCTGCGGACGCGCTCCCCGTCGAGGACGAGGCGCAGCCGCAGCACCCCGTGGGTGGAGGGGTGCTGCGGGCCGATGTTGAGCACCATGTCCGTGCTCTCCGCCGCGCCGCCGATGCCGACTGTCGTCTCCGTCATGGGGACAGTTTCTCAGCCGGGCCAGGACGGTCGCGCGCTCGTGTCCTCCGGGAGGAGGTCCGCGCACTCCGGGCCGACGGGCTGGAGCAGCCAGCGGAAGCCGCCCATGCCGCCCGGCGACGTCAGCTCGCCCGCCGCGCTCGCCGCCCCCAGGGCGCGGACGTAGGCGGCCGGGTCCGAGGAAGCCAGGGCGAGCGGCGGCCGACGGCCGTCCACGCCCAGGGCCCGGAGCGCGGCGCGCTGGCTGAGCAGCGTGGCGCCGGGGCCGGCGCAGGCGTCGAGGGCCACGTGGGCGGTGATGTCACAGCTGCCGTCGGGCACCGGGCGTACCTCCCGGCCCTCGCGGAAGCCGGTCAGGGTGCCGAACGGCGGGCGGGTGGCGCGCTCGTGCGCGTAGTCGACGGCCACCGCCAGGCCGGCCCGCAGGGTGCCGACCGCCCGGGACCACGCCTCGTCCCGCGTCCGGCCGATCTCGGCGCGGCTGCCCGGCGGCGCGCCCTCCAGCGGCCACCAGCGGGCCAGCCACTCGGCGTCCGGGCCCGAGACCGGGTCGCCGGGCAGCTCCTCGCCGTCCTCCTGGACGAGTACCTGGCGCGGGGTGCCGCCGCCGTCGGTCTCGACGACGTCCACCGGGACGTTGTCCAGCCACTCGTTGGCGAAGAGGAGGCCGGTCACCCCTTCGGGTGGCGTGTCCCGCCAGACGACGCGCTCGTCGAGGCCGTCGGGACGGCCGGCGCGCTCCACGGCGTACGGCCGGAGCCGGCCGGCCAGCTCGGGCGGGCACTGCGCGAGCACCCCGGTGGTCAGCTCGCCGCGCCCGGCGCCCATGTCGACGAAGGCCAGCTCCGCCGGTGAGCCCAGGGCGCGGTCGACCCTCCGCAGCAACTCGGCGACCGCGCCCGCGTACAGCGGGGAGGCGTGCACGGCGGTGCGGAAGTGGCCGGCGGGGCCTTCGGGGCGTCGGTAGAAGCCATGAGGGCCGTAGAGGGCGGCTTCCGCCGCCGCCCGCCAAGTGCGCGTCCCGGGTGTCATGTCCCCACGCTATGCGCCCCCGGGCGTTCGCATCCTCCCGCGTGCCCCGGCGTCCCGCCGCGTCCCTCCACCTTGGGGAGTAGGCGGAGCGAACCGGGATCGATCGCCGGAGGGACCCCGGCACCCGGACGAGGTGCCTACGCTGGGTGACGTGCACCGCCTCTACGAATTCCTCCGCAGACACCCCACAGGTGTGGACAGCTTCTGGGCCGTGTTGCTGCTGGGGCTGTGCGCCCTGACGATGACCGACAGCGGGATGGTGAGCGCGGCCCACCGGACCGGCATGATCGTCGTCGCGCTGCTCATGTGCACGGTGCTGGCGCTGCGGCGCCGGATGCCGGAGAAGATGCTGATCCTGGCGATCGCCGTCGGGCTCGGCCAGCTGGCGTTCGGCATCGAGGCCAACATCTACGACGTCCCCATGCTGGTGATCGTCTACACGGTCGCGTCCGGCACTTGTCGCTGGGCCTCCCGGGTGGCGCTGGGCGGCGGCCTGGCGGCGCCCGTCCTGTACCTCTGGCGCTGGCCCGACAACTCCAGCGACTCCCTCACCCACGACCTCCTCGGCCTCGCCTTCGCCGCCTTCCCCTTCCTCCTCTCCTGGGTCCTCGGCGACCGGATGCGGACCCGCCGCGCCTACTGGGACCAGCTGGAGGAGCGCGCCGCGCGGCTGGAGAAGGAGCGCGAACAGCAGGCGAAGATGGCGGTGACCGCCGAGCGCGCCCGGATCGCCCGCGAGCTGCACGACGTCGTCGCGCACAACGTCTCCGTCATGGTCGTGCAGGCGGACGGCGCCGCCTACGTCCTCGACTCCTCCCCCGAGCAGGCCAAGCAGGCGCTGGAGACCATCTCCGGCACCGGCCGCCAGGCGCTCGCCGAGATGCGCCGGCTGCTGGGCGTCCTGCGGACCGAGGACGGCTCCGCGCCGGCCGGCGAGTACGTGCCACAGCCCGACGTCGAGCAGATCGAGGAACTCGTCGAGCAGGTGCGCGGCGCCGGCCTGCCGGTCGACTACCGGGTCGAGGGCAGAGCCCGGCCGCTCCCGAGCGGCGTCGAGCTGACCGCCTACCGCATCGTGCAGGAGGCGCTCACCAACACCCGCAAGCACGGCGGGCCCGACGCCGGCGCCAGCGTCCGGCTCACCTACTTCGACGACGGGCTCGGGCTGCTCGTCGAGGACGACGGCCGGGGCGCGCAGCACGAGCTGTACGAGTCGGGCGGCGCGGACGGCATGGGCCACGGGCTGATCGGGATGCGGGAGCGCGTCGGCATGGTCGGGGGCACGCTGGACGCGGGGCCGCGTCCCGGCGGAGGATTCCGGATCAGTGTGCTGCTGCCCGCCAAGCCGGGCCGCTGAGCGCCCGGCACCCCCGTCCGCTTCCCTCAGCTTCCCTCCGCTTCCCCCCGAACACGATCCTTGGAAAGGGACCCCCGCATGGCGATCCGCGTGATGCTCGTCGACGACCAGGTGCTGCTGCGCACCGGCTTCCGCATGGTGCTGGCCGCCCAGCCCGACATGGAGGTCGTCGCCGAGGCCGGTGACGGCGCGGAGGCGTTGGAGGTCTTGGCCGCCACGAAGGTGGACGTCGTGCTGATGGACGTCCGCATGCCGCGGATGGACGGCGTGGAGTCCACCCGCCGCATCTGCGCCCAGGGGGAGGGCGCGCCGAAGGTGCTGATCCTCACCACCTTCGACCTCGACGAGTACGCGTTCTCGGCGCTCAAGGTCGGGGCCAGCGGCTTCATGCTCAAGGACGTGCCGCCCGCCGAACTGCTGGGCGCCATCCGCTCGGTGTACAGCGGCGACGCGGTGGTGGCCCCCAGCACCACCCGCCGCCTGCTGGACCGTTTCACCCCGATGCTGCCGGGGACCGCCCGCGAGCCCGCCAACGCCGAGATCGACCGGCTGACGGGCCGCGAGCGCGAGGTGATGCTGCTCGTCGCCCAGGGGCTGTCGAACGGGGAGATCGCGGCGCGCCTCGTGCTCTCGGAGGCCACGGTCAAGACACACGTCGGGCGCATCCTGACCAAGCTCGGGCTGCGGGACCGGGTGCAGGTGGTGGTGATGGCCTACGAGAGCGGTCTGGTGCGGGCCGGGGGCGGCGCCGGCTGAGGCGCCGCCCGGGGGTTCACCGGCCGGATGCCCGGAGGACCCGCCGGGCCAGCGCGTGCGAGCCGAAGGCCGCCGCCCCGGCGACGGCCAGGCCGGCCGCCGCGCGCCGTGGGCTCGCCGGCCGCAGGACGCCCGCCCGGCGCAGCCGTCCCCGCGCCCACACCGTGAACGGCAGCACCACCAGCGGGGTGGTGACGGCGCCGGGCGTGTAGCCGCGGGTGGCCGCCGCCTGGGCCAGGTGGACCAGGCCGTGCAGGCCGAAGCCGTCCAGGGCGGTCTGGTAGAAGGCGGACCGCCCGTTCGTCCGGTGTCCCTCTGCCGCCGCGGCGCCGATGAACACGGCCACCGCCGCGACGGCGACGGGGAACTCGCGGCCGCCCATGGACTCGACCGCGCGCCAGGCGCGTTCGGGTACGCGCGGGTGGCGGGCGCGCAGTGCGGGGACCCGGGTGCGGACGAAGCGGTTCATCGTCGCCAGTTCCTCGGCGTCGTGCACGGCCCAGGCGGCGAGGAGGCCGAGGGTGACCGCGGGGGCGAGGTGGCCGGCCGCGGGGGCGAGGGTGGCCGGTCGGGTTCCTGCTGTGCGTTCCGTCATGAACGGCCAGTCTGGCTAGCCCCTTTGGTCCCGTCACCCCCTCGCGTCACGGGACTTGATCACACCGCGTCCGAGCTCACCAGCTCCTTCACCGCCACCACCAGGTCGTGCGTGCTGGGGTGCGTGGGCTGGGAGGGGTGGGCGAGGTACACGGTGGCGGGCTCCGCGTCGGTGATCCGGACGAAGCGCACGCCGGGGTGGGCGTGGCTCTCGGCGGTGCCCGCGGCGGCGACGCCGATGCTGTCGCCGACGGAGATGACGTTCAGCCACTCGTCGACGTCCTGCACCGCCGCCCCGGTCGCCGGGCGCCGTGTCCGTCCCCAGAGCGCAGGGCCCGAGGTGCTGTCCTCCCGCCACAGCGTCAGGGTCTCGTCCGAGAGCTCGGCGAGGGTGACCGCCGGCCGCGCGGCCAGTGGGTGGTTGTCGGGCAGGGCGGCGAAACGGTCCTCCGTGTAGAGGGGGAGGACGCGCAGCCGCGGGTCGCCGGGGTCGGCGCGGATCACGGCCGCGTCGGTCTCGCCGGTGGCCAGCCCGGCGGTGCCCTCGTCCCGGCGGCGCAGCTCCAGCGGTACGTGCGGGTGGTCACGCCGCCAGGACCGCAGCAGCGGGACGGTGGAGCGGCCGAGCACCGCGCAGGAGTAGCCCAGGCGCAGCGGGCGGGAGACGGCGGCGGTGTCGGCGAGGGCGGCGTCGACGTGCGCGAGGATCGCCCGCCCGTGGTCGTACAGCGTGCGCCCGGCGGGGGTGAGGGCGAGCCGGCGTGAGGAGCGGTCGACGAGGGTGACGCCGACGAGGTGCTCCAGCCGGGCGAGCGTGCGGGACAGGGCCGGCTGCGTCAGGTGCAGCCGGGCGGCCGCGGCCGTGACGGTGCCCTCGTCGGCGATGGTCACGAGGGCCCGGAGATGACGGAGTTCCAGATCCATGCGCGGGAAGCATAGTGCCTGCGCAGACGGCATTTCCGGGCGCGTGACGGGCTCCGTACGGTCGGGTTCGGCAGTCAGTCCGCATCTCCTGGAAGAGAGTCCCCGTGAAGATCCTCCTCGTCGGCGCCACCGGCACCATCGGCCGCGCCGTCCACACCGCCCTGACCGGACGCGGCCACCAAGTGGTGACCGTCGGCCGCACCGGCGGCGACCTCCGCCTCGACGTCTCCGACCCCGCCGCCGTCACCCGGCTGTACGGGCAGGTGGACGGGCTGGACGCGGTCGCCGTCGCCGCCGGTGACGCCGTCTTCGCGCCGCTCGGTGAGCTGGTGTACGACGACTTCGCCGCCACGCTGCGGAGCAAGGCCCTGAGCCAGCTCGAACTGGTCCGCCAAGGCGCTCCCCACATCGCCCCGAACGGCTCGTTCACGCTGGTCACCGGCGTGCTCACGCACGATCCCATCCCCGCGGGCGCGGCCGCCGCGGCGGCCAACGGCGCCGTCGACGCCTTCGTCCGCGCCGCGGCGGTGGAGCTGGCGCCGCAGCGGGTGAACGCCGTGAGCCCGGGTGTCGTCGCGGAGTCCGCGGACGCGTACGAGAGCGCGTTCCCCGGGATGGAGACCGTGCCGGCGGAGCGGGTGGCGCGGGCGTACGTGCGGTCGGTCGAGGGGCGGCTGACGGGACGGACGTTCCGGGTCGGGTACTGACGGGCCGGTTATGGGCGGGTCGGGTAATGGCGGGGCGGACCGCCTACCGCAGGACGCCTTCCAGGAAGTCGCTGCCCAGCCGCGCCGCCACCGTCAGGTCGAGCTGGTGCAGGACGTACCGTCCCCGCCGCCGGGTCGTGATCAACCCGGCCTTCTTCAGCACCTTGATGTGCCGCGACGCCTCCGGCGCGCTGATGTTGTGCTCGGCGGCCAGCTCGCCGGTGGTGCAGGCGCTGCGCGCCAGCCACCGGCACATCCGCAGCCGCATGGGGTGCGCCAGGGCCTCCAGCCGGCGTTCGATCAGCTCCAGGGAGGCGGGGCCGGCCGCCTCGGGGGAGCCGATCGGATAGTGGATCACCGGCCGCCATCCCGGTGCGGTCAGCACCAGAAGGTGGGGCCAGCCGAAGGCGGACGGGAGGAGGGTGATGCCTGAGGTGAGCATCGGGTCCAGGGCGGTGGTCCGGCCGGACGTGAGCTTGTCCACGCGGATGCGGGTGCTCGCGGCGTCCTCCTCCAGCGTGACCGCGGGCGAGACCTCGGTCAGTGCCCCGCGCAGCCCCTTGCGGCGCAGCAGTTCGGTCTTGTGCCGGACGTCGCTCGCGAGCTGGAAGCCCACCCGGCGCCAGACGTCCCCGAAGAACGCCTCCTCGCAGTCCTCGAACAGGCGGCGCAGCCAGGTCCGGACGTCCTGCGGGTCGTCCAGCATGCGGCGTGCGAACTGCAGCTGGCGCGGGCCGCGGGCCGCCGCGCGCTCCAGGGCGCGGTCGCGGGCGACCGGGTCCCGCAGCGGCGACTCGGCGTTCGGGGCGTAGTAGTTGGAGCAGGCGAGCTCCAGCGCCGCCGAGACGTACCGCTCGTCGTCGAGCCGGTCGAGGAGGTCCAGGTTCTCCCCGAGCGTGGCGCCCGGCCGGCCGCCGGTGTCCGGGAGGGCGGCGAAGGCGTCGAAGATGTCGGAGATCCCCGTCGTCCACAGGAAGTCGGCCTCGCTGAGGCGGTCCGCGAGGTCGGGCTTGAGCCCGGCCGCCGTGGCGGTCACCCAGCCGTGCAGTCCGGGATGGTGCTTGGGCTCCGCCAGGACGTGCAGGGCGTGCCCCAGCTCGGCGAGGGGGGACGCGGCGAAGACGACACGTTCGGGCGGCAGGCCCGTGACGTCGATCGACAGGCTCATGCCCTCATTCTGCGGCCCTCCGCGAGCCGGACGGTGATCGATTGACGGTCCGCGTCAATCGACGCGCACCGGGGCCGCGGCCCGGCGCACCGTGGAGTCATGGACGCAACGCAGCAGCAGATGTTCGACAGCTACCGCGCGGCCCGGCAGGGCGAGGCCGCCCCGCCCGCGCCGGGGACGTACGAGATGGAGGCCGTCCGGCAGATCCGCACGTGGCGGGAGTTCCTGGCCGTACTGGACGGGCGGGTGAAGAAGCGGGGGAGACGGTGGCAGCCGTCCCGCCGGCGGCCCGCCGAGGCGGCGCCCTCCCGGGTCTCGGCGGGCTGCTGAGCCGGCCCACGCGGGCCGGCCGCGGCCGGGACGCGGCTCGGACGACGGTCGGGACGCGCCTCGGATTACGGCCGGGACCCGGACCTGACACGTCCGCGACGGGCCCCCGAGACAACGCGGCGGCAGGCACGAGCCCAGCCCGACGCGACCCCGGCGCGCGTCACCGCCGCAGGCCCGGCACGGCGCCGAGGGGCGCCCGCCTCGTCCCGCCGACCGGCGAGCGCTGAACGGCACTCGTGGAGGCCCGCCGCCCCCTTCGCCTCGGACCCTGGAGAGTGACGGCACCCCGGCGGAGGCTTGGGGGCAGGTCCGGGCGCGTATCCGGCGCGGGCCCGGCACGGCGCCGACGAGCGCCCGGCGGACGCCCCGATCAGGCTGGCCCGGCACCACCCGGCGTACGCCCCGATCAGACCGGCCCGGCACCACCCGGCGTACGCCCCGATCCGCCCCCGCTCGCGGCCCCGAACGGCCTCCGTAGCGGCCCGCCGCCGTCCTCCTCGCGACCGATCGGGAGCGCGTAGCATGACAGCGGAATCGTCCGGTACCCCCGCGGACTGGAACGGAAGGCACCCCGCCGCGTGAACGCACAACCATCCCCCGACCGGCCGAGCCCGCAGGACCGGCCCGCCCGCCTGACGGTCGGCGTCGTCGGCGCGGGCCGGGTCGGGCCCGCCCTCGCCGCGTCGCTCCAGCTCGCCGGGCACCGGCCCGTCGCCGTCTCGGGCGTCTCCGACGCCTCGCTGCGGCGCGCGGCGGAGATCCTGCCGGGCGTCCCCGTCGTCCCGCCCGCCGAGGTGCTGGCGCGGGCCGAACTGGTCCTGCTCACCGTGCCGGACGACGTCCTCCCGGGGCTCGTCGCCGGGCTGGCCGAGACCGGGGCCGTCCGGCCCGGGCAGCTGCTCGCGCACACCTCCGGCCGGCACGGCGCGGCCGTGCTCGAACCCGCGACCAGGGCCGGAGCCCTGCCGCTCGCCCTGCACCCCGCCATGACCTTCACCGGCACGCCGGTGGACGTGCAGCGGCTGGCCGGCTGCTCGTTCGGCGTCACCGCGCCCGAGGAGCTGCGGCTGGCGGCCGAGGCGCTGGTGATCGAGATGGGCGGCGAGCCCGAGTGGATCGACGAGGCGGCCCGGCCGCTCTACCACGCGGCCCTGGCCATCGGGGCGAACCACCTGGTCACCCTGGTGGCCCAGGCCATGGAGCTGCTGTCCGCGGCCGGTGTCGGCAGCCCGTCCCGGATGCTCGGCCCGCTGCTCGGCGCCGCCCTCGACAACGCGCTGCGCAGCGGCGACGCCGCGCTGACCGGCCCGGTCGCGCGCGGCGACGCGGGCACCGTCGCCGCCCACGTCGCGGAGCTGCGCACGCACGCCCCCCAGGCCGTCGCCGGATACCTGGCGATGGCCCGGACGACCGCGGACCGCGCCCTCGCGCACGGCCTGCTCAAGCCGGAGCTGGCGGAAGACCTGCTCGGCGTCCTCGCGAACGAGGCCGGCGGGACGACCGGCGGGGCGACCGGCGGCACGAACGGAGGAGAGCAGTGACCATGGGGACCATCCGGCTCGTCCGCGACACCGCGGAGCTCCAGGCCCTCCCGCGCGACCCCGCGGCCCGCCGTGCCGTCGTGATGACCATGGGTGCCCTGCACGAGGGCCACGCCACCCTGGTCCGCGAGGCCCGCCGGCTCGCCGGGCCGGACGGCCAGGTCGTCGTCACCGTCTTCGTCAACCCGCTCCAGTTCGGCCCGAACGAGGACCTGGACCGCTACCCGCGCACGCTCGACGCCGACGTCGCGCTGGCCGAGGAGGCGGGCGCGGACGCCGTCTTCGCCCCCTCCGTCGCCGAGGTCTACCCGGGCGGCGAGCCCGAGGTGCGGATCAGCGCCGGGCCCATGGGCGAGCGCCTCGAAGGCGCCCACCGCCCGGGCCACTTCGACGGCGTGCTGACGGTCGTCGCGAAGCTGCTGCACCTCAGCCGGCCGGACATCGCCCTCTTCGGGCAGAAGGACGCCCAGCAGCTGGCGATGATCCGCCGCATGGTCCGGGACCTCAACTTCCCGGTGGAGATCGTCGGCGTGCCGACCGTCCGCGAGGCCGACGGCCTGGCCCTCTCCAGCCGCAACCGCTACCTCTCGGCCGCCGACCGGGCCTCCGCTCTGGCCCTCTCGCGCGCCCTGAACGCCGCGGCCGGCGCCGCGGACCGCGGCCCGTCCGCCGTCCGCGAGGCCGCCCGCGTGGTCCTGGACGACGCGGCGACCCTGGAGCCCCCGGTCGTCCTCGACTACCTGGCCCTGATCGACCCGGCCGACTTCACCGAGGTGCCCGCCGGGTTCACCGGTGAGGCGGTCCTCGCGGTCGCCGCCCGGGTCGGCACCACCCGTCTCATCGACAACACCGTGCTGGACTTCACCCCGGGGGAACGGTCATGACCGGCATACGACTCGCGGCTCCGCGCCCCGGCTGGTCCGTCGACGCGGACGTCGTCGTCATCGGCTCCGGCGTCGCGGGACTCACCGTCGCGCTGCGCTGCGCCGCCGCCGGAGCGCGGGTCGCGGTCGTCACCAAGGCCCGCCTCGACGCCGGTTCCACCCGCTGGGCCCAGGGCGGCATCGCCGCCGCCCTGGGCGAGGGCGACACCCCCGCCCAGCACCTGGACGACACCCTCGTCGCCGGCGTGGGCCTCTGCGACGAGGACGCCGTCCGCACGCTCGTCACCGAGGGCCCGGACGCCGTCCGCCGGCTGATGGCCACCGGCGCCCGCTTCGACGCCGACCCGGCCACCGGCGAGGTCCTGCTGACCCGCGAGGGCGGCCACCACCGCCACCGCATCGTGCACGCGGGCGGCGACGCGACGGGCGCCGAGGTGTCGCGCGCCCTGGTCGCGGCCGTCCGCGCGGCGGACGTCCGGATCATCGAGCACGCCCTCGTCCTCGACCTCCTCAAGGACGCCACGGGCCGGGCGGCCGGCGTCTCGCTGCACGTCATGGGCGAGGGCCAGCACGACGGCGTCGGCGCCGTCCGGGCGCGGGCCGTCGTGCTCGCGACCGGCGGCATGGGCCAGGTGTTCGCCGCGACCACCAACCCCGCCGTCTCCACCGGCGACGGCGTCGCCCTCGCGCTGCGCGCCGGCGCCGAGGTCTCCGACCTGGAGTTCGTCCAGTTCCACCCCACCGTGCTCTGGCTCGGCCCGGAGGCCGAGGGCCAGCAGCCGCTGGTCTCCGAGGCGGTCCGCGGCGAGGGCGCCCACCTGATCGACGCCGACGGCGTCCGCTTCATGCTGGGCCGGCACGAGCTCGCCGAGCTGGCACCGCGCGACGTCGTCGCCAAGGGCATCATGAGCCGGATGCACGAGACCGGTGCCGAGCACATGTACCTGGACGGCCGGCACTTCGGCGCGACGATGTGGGCCGAGCGCTTCCCCACCATCCTCGCCGCCTGCCGCGCGCACGGCATCGACCCGGTCACCGAGCCGATCCCGGTCGCCCCGGCCGCGCACTACGCGTCCGGCGGCGTCCGCACCGACCTGCACGGCCGGACGACCGTGCCCGGCCTGTACGCGTGCGGCGAGGTCGCCTGCACCGGCGTGCACGGTGCCAACCGGCTGGCGTCCAACTCGCTGCTGGAGGGCTTGGTCTTCGCCGAGCGCATCGCGGCCGCCGTGGCCGCGGACCCGGCCGTGCCCGGCGAGCCCGTGCCCGCGGACGGTCCCGGGGAGCCGCTCGTCGCCCCCGAGGACCGCCACACCATCCAGCGGATCATGACGCGCGGCGCCGGAGTCCTCCGTTCCGCCGCCGGCCTGGCCGAGGCGGCCGACCGGCTCGACGCCGTCCGCAGCGCCGCGCACACCGACGGCAAGAGCGCCGAACCCGGCACCGAGGCATGGGAGGCCACCAACCTCCTGCTGGTCGCCCGCGCCCTGACGGCCGCCGCCCTCCGCCGCGAGGAGACCCGCGGCAGCCACTGGCGCGAGGACCGCCCCGACCGCGACGACGACCGCTGGCGCCGCCACCTCCTCGTCACCCTCAGCCCGGACCGTACGCTTGCCGTCTCCGCCACGGAGACGGCCGCCTTCCCCCCGGTTTCCCCTCTCTCCCCTCCTTCCTCTCCCTCCAAGCCATCCGCACCGAGGAGCACCGCGTGACCACGCCCGACGACCTCCAGTACCGGCTCACCACCCTGACCGACGAACCGGGCTGCGGCGGCGACTGCGCCTGCGGCGAGGGGGCCTCCGCCTACGAGTGCGGGCTCGACAGCGGCCTCGCGGCGCTGCTCGCGGACGCCGGTCTCGACCCGGTGCTGGTCGAGGAGATCGCGCACATGGCCGTCGAGGAGGACCTGGACGGCGGCGTGGACGTCACCTCCGTGGCCACCATCCCCGAGGACGCGGTCGCCACCGGCGACTTCACCGCCCGCGAGGCCGGCACGGTGGCCGGGCTGCGCGTCGCCGAGGCGATCCTCTCCGTCGTCTGCACCGACGACTTCGAGGTCGAGCGGCACGTCGAGGACGGCGACCGGGTCGAGGCCGGGCAGCGCCTGCTGTCCGTCACCACCCGCACCCGCGACCTGCTCACCGCCGAGCGCAGCATGCTCAACCTGCTCTGCCGCCTCTCCGGCATCGCCACGGCCACCCGTGCCTGGGCCGACGTGCTGGAGGGCACCGGCGCGGAGGTCCGCGACACCCGGAAGACGACGCCCGGCCTGCGCGCCCTGGAGAAGTACGCGGTCCGCTGCGGCGGCGGCGTCAACCACCGGATGTCCCTCTCGGACGCGGCGCTGGTCAAGGACAACCACGTGATCGCGGCGGGCGGCGTCGCCCAGGCGTTCCGGGCCGTCCGCGAGCGGTTCCCGGAGCTGCCGATCGAGGTCGAGGTCGACCACCTGGAGCAGATCCCGCCGGTCCTCGCCGAGGGCGCCGACCTGATCATGCTCGACAACTTCACCGTCGAGCGGACCCGCGAGGCCGTCACCCTGGTCGACGGCCGCGCCCGGCTGGAGTCCTCCGGCCGGCTCACCCTGGCCAACGCGCACGAGTACGCCGCCACCGGCGTGGACTACCTGGCCGTCGGCTCGCTCACGCACTCCTCGCCGATCCTCGACATCGGCCTGGACCTGCGGGAGCAGGACGCCCAAGAGCCGGAGGGGACCGCCTGATGCTGCTCACCATCGACGTCGGCAACACCCAGACCGTCCTCGGCCTCTTCGACGGCGACGAGATCGTCGAGCACTGGCGGATCTCCACCGACCCCCGCCGCACCGCCGACGAGCTCGCCGTCCTCTTCCAGGGCCTCATGGGCCGCCACCCGCTGCTCGGCGACGACCTGGGCGACGGCATCGAGGGCATCGCCATCTGTTCGACGGTCCCCTCGGTGCTGCACGAGATGCGCGAGGTGACCCGCCGCTACTACGGTGACGTCCCGGCCGTCCTGGTCGAACCGGGCGTCAAGACCGGCGTGCCGATCCTCATGGACAACCCCAAGGAGGTCGGCGCGGACCGCATCATCAACGCGGTCGCGGCGGTCGAGCTCTACGACGGCCCCGCCATCGTCGTCGACTTCGGCACGGCCACCACCTTCGACGCGGTGAGCGCGCGTGGCGAGTACGTGGGCGGCGTGATCGCGCCGGGCATCGAGATCTCCGTCGAGGCGCTGGGCGTCAAGGGTGCCCAGCTCCGCAAGATCGAGCTGGCCCGGCCGCGCAGCGTGATCGGCAAGAACACCGTCGAGGCGATGCAGTCCGGCATCATCCACGGCTTCGCCGGCCAGGTGGACGGCGTCGTCAACCGGATGGCGCGGGAGCTCGCGGACGACCCCGACGACGTCACCGTCATCGCCACCGGAGGCCTGGCGCCGCTGGTGCTCGGCGAGGCCACGGTGATCGACGAGCACGAGCCCTGGCTGACGCTGATCGGCCTGCGGCTGGTGTACGAGCGGAACGTGGCGCGGTCGTAGGGTCCGCCGGGCCGTCGGAGGGGGGAGGGGCGGGGGCGTGTTCGAGCCACGCCGCAGGGGCCGCGCTAAGCGAAAATTGTCCGTTTAGCACTTAAAGTCGGCCCATGCCTACGCCCTTTGGATCCCACGGCGGCATGGCGTTCAGCGCCGACGAGCTGCGCGTGCTCCGCCGTGCCCTCGCCATCGCCCTCCAGCCCCGCACCGAGAACGCCGAGAAGCAGAGCTGCCTCAGGCTCGCGCAGGCCGTCGAGGAAGCGGCCAGGGAAGGCGGCAGGCTGCGCGCCTTCCTCCGCGCGGACCTCGCCCGCTACCGCGCCGCCCTGCCCGGCACCGCGCCCGGCTACGTGGAACGGCTCCAGGACGCCCTGGCGGCCGGCCACCGGCCCGGCGCGGAGGACCTGGCCGCCCTGCGCGCCCTGTGCGCCACACCGGCCGGCGCCGCCGAGACGGGCCGCCGCCGGGCCCTCCTCCAGCGCTGCGAACGGCTCGCGGGGGCCGCCGTGCGAGCCCGGCTCACGGACTGCACGGCCCCCGGCCCCCGCGGCGCCCCGGCGAACGCCCTCCTGTGCGCTCCGGCCGTCCCGGCCGCCCGGCCGAGGGAAGCCCTCCATGACGCCCTCCCGCCGACGGTCGCCCGCGACACGCTCCCGCCGACGGTCGCCCACGGCGCGGTTTCGCCGACGGTCGCCCACGACACGCTTCCGCCGACGGCCGGCCCGGAAGCGCCCAAGCCGGGCGCCCGGCCCGCCGTGAAGCCGGGTCCGGCGCCGGGCGCCGACCGGCCCAAGGCGCCGCCCGCGCCCGCGTCCCCGCGGCCCGGCCGCCCGATCCCGACGCCCGGCGAGGTGTTCCCGCCGCGCCGCAAGCCCGTGCCGCCCGCCGAGAAGGCCGTGTGCGGGGGCGCCGCGCGCGGAACGGAGGTCCGCGGCGGGCCGTCGCCGGCGCGCGCGTAATCTGGACGGGGCGCCCGGGCGCGTCCGGGCCCTCCGGGCGCTCGCGCCCCTCCGGAATCCCCCGACGCAGAAGGAGCCGACGGCCATGGACTACGTCGCCGCGCTCGTCCCGCCCGTGGTGATGGCGATCGCCTTCACCGCGCTGGTCGTGACGATCGTCAAGAGCCAGGGCGGTGCGAACAAGGCGAAGGAAGACGCCATCGTCGACGCCATGGCCCGCACCGAGGCCGCCGGCGGTGCCCCGGAGGCGAAGACCGCCGGAGCCTGAACCGGCGCCGGAAACCCGGCGGCGGACGGGGCGTGCGGCCCGCGGGAGTATTTCCCCGGGCCGCACGCCCTTTTTCGCGGCCTTCTCCGGAGTCGACTTCGCGGTCCTCTTCGCGGCCGGCGGCCCGATAAACCGGCATTCGAGACATCTCCCACTATTATTCGCGTGTGGTTCGACGCCTCGGTGATCTGGAAGACGCCGTCATGACGCGCGTGTGGGAGTGGAACCGGCCGGTCACTGTTCGAGAAGTCCTCGAAGACCTTCAGCAGGAACGGTCGATCGCCTACACCACCGTCATGACCGTAATGGACAACCTGTATCAGAAGGGCTGGCTGCGCCGGGAAGCCGAAGGCCGGGCCTATCGATATGAGGCGGTGTCCAACCGGGCCGCCTACTCGGCCGCACTGATGAACGAAGCCTGGTCCGTCAGTGACAACCCCGCGGCCGCTCTCGTCGCCTTCTTCGGCATGATGTCGGCCGAACAACGGGAAGCCCTCCGGGACGCGATCCGCGTCGTCCAACTCGGTCGGCCCGGCGAGGACGAGCCCCCGCCGGGGCGATAGCGTCCGCTTATGCCCGCAGCTTCCGAAGCAGCTTCCGACCACCCCGCCCCGGCAAAAGTCCTCACCGTCCGCAGGGCCCGGACCTCCGATGTGCCCGCCGTGCGCCGGCTCATCAACACCTACGCCCGCGACCGCATCCTGCTCGACAAAGCGACGGTGACCCTTTACGAGGACATCCAGGAGTTCTGGGTCGCCGAACGCGACGAAGACGGTACGGTCATCGGATGCGGCGCACTGCACGTGATGTGGGAAGACCTCGCCGAGGTCCGCACGCTGGCCGTCGACCCGGCGGTCAAGGGCGGCGGTGTCGGCCACGCGGTACTCGACAAGCTCCTGCAGACGGCGCGCTGGCTGGGGGTGCGGCGCATTTTCTGCCTCACCTTCGAAGTCGAGTTCTTCGCCAAGCACGGCTTCGTCGAGATCGGTGAGACCCCGGTGGACGGTGATGTCTACAGCGAGCTGCTGCGCTCCTATGACGAGGGTGTTGCCGAGTTCCTGGGTCTCGAACGGGTGAAGCCGAACACCCTTGGCAACAGCCGGATGCTTCTGCATCTGTGATCGCCGGTCCCTATGTCCGAATCGCGCCCCTATCGTGCCGTCCTGGAAGCCGCCGTTCCCGTGCGGAAGGACCACTGAACCTTCCCCGGGGGTTTGTGTTTTTCCGGGAAAGGCGGTTTGCTATTCCTCCGTAATCCCTTTTCTGCTGATGAAAGGAATCCCCCCGTGGCGCAGAAGGTTCAGGTCCTTCTTGTCGACGACCTCGACGGCGGCGAGGCGGACGAGACGGTCACGTTCGCTCTGGACGGCAAGACGTACGAGATCGACCTCACCACCGCCAACGCCGACAAGCTGCGCGGGCTGCTGGAGCCGTACGCCAAGAACGGCCGGCGTACCGGCGGTCGCTCGGCCGGCCGCAGCCGTGGTGGCCGCGCCGCCTCCGCGGGCGCGAGCCAGGACACCGCGAAGATCCGCGCGTGGGCCAAGGAGAACGGTTACAACGTCAACGACCGGGGCCGCGTCCCCGCCGACATTCGCGAGGCGTACGAGAAGGCCAACGGCTGATTCCCCGTCGGCCCCCTGCGCGACCGTCCGGCGCGCAGCAACCGGGCTCGGTGGCACTCCGTGGCCGCCGCGCTCACCAGCCGTACGTAATCGGGGGCGAGCCTGCCGCCCCCGAGGCCGGTCACCGGAAGTGTCGGCTCCACCTCGGAACCAGGCCGGGGAGGCCGCAGCCATACGGCCTCCCGCGGATCGGAGGAGCGCGTCCGCGGACCCGCTTCCCTTCCATGGGACCGGACGCCCACGGGCGCCGGCGCGGGGATCCGGCCGCCGGAGCCCAGCGCCGTGAGGTCCAGGGCGACCCCGTCCCACTCCAGCCAGCGCAGCAGCCCGGGCAGCTCGTCCGCGCTGCCCACGGCGGTCAGGAACCACAGCGTCCCGGTCCGCCGGTCGAGCGCCACCGGACCCGTGGGGCGCACCCGTGCCAGTACCGCGACGCCCGCGTCGGCGGGCAGGCCCAGCGCGTCGAAGCGCACTCCGGTCGGCAGCCCGAGCGGCCCGAGCGGTGCGCCGCCGGTCGTGGGCCAGCCGAGCTCGTGCTCGTACCAGCGCCGCCGCCGGGCTTCCGAGAGGTCGCCAGGGCATGGGGTCGGTGGGACGTCCGGTGGAACAGGGGCCATGAACAGTGCAACTGAGCCAACCCCTCCGGGTTACGCAGTGTCGATAAACGGGCACTCTCTGTACAGGAGGAGCGGGGCGCACAAGCGCTCCCGACGGCGCGAGGGTGTTCGCCCGTAGCGGAGTACGCCGGCCCGCGCCGCATGGAGCGTGCGCCCCAGGGGGTAGGACTCCCACCATGGGGAGAGGCGGTACCGCAGGGCTCGTGGCGGGTCCGCCGGGAACGTCCGGGGGTGCGGCCGGTCCGGCCGGACCAGGGGTGCGTTCGCCATCGGCGTAGTGGCGGTGAGCGTATATGCCTGGCCTGCGGGAACATCGTCTCCCACCATCGGGTTGGAGGAGTTGTCGGCTGTTCGGCAGCAGGTTTCCCCGTCAGCGCGGGGGTGATCCGGACGGATGTCGGCAGTTGGAATGAGCTGTCCCGTCCCGCGGGACTAGCATGCGGAAGGACAGGGAGGGGACCGACCCCTTACTGCCTGACCGCTCTGAGGAGCGATTAACGATGTTCGAGAGGTTCACCGACCGTGCGCGGCGGGTTGTCGTCCTGGCTCAGGAAGAAGCCCGGATGCTCAACCACAACTACATCGGCACCGAGCACATCCTCCTGGGCCTGATCCACGAGGGTGAGGGTGTCGCCGCTAAGGCCCTGGAGAGCCTCGGGATTTCGCTCGAGGCGGTCCGCCAGCAGGTGGAGGAGATCATCGGCCAGGGCCAGCAGGCCCCGTCCGGGCACATCCCCTTCACCCCCCGTGCCAAGAAGGTGCTGGAGCTGTCGCTCCGCGAGGCCCTTCAGCTCGGCCACAACTACATCGGTACGGAGCACATCCTGCTCGGCCTGATCCGCGAGGGCGAGGGCGTCGCCGCCCAGGTCCTCGTGAAGCTGGGCGCCGACCTGAACCGGGTGCGGCAGCAGGTCATCCAGCTGCTCTCCGGCTACCAGGGCAAGGAGGCCGCCACCGCCGGCGGCCCGGCCGAGGGCACGCCCTCGACCTCGCTCGTCCTGGACCAGTTCGGCCGCAACCTCACGCAGGCCGCCCGCGAATCCAAGCTCGACCCGGTCATCGGGCGCGAGAAGGAGATCGAGCGGGTCATGCAGGTGCTGTCCCGCCGTACCAAGAACAACCCGGTCCTCATCGGCGAGCCCGGCGTCGGCAAGACCGCCGTCGTCGAGGGGCTGGCCCAGGCCATCGTCAAGGGCGAGGTGCCCGAGACCCTCAAGGACAAGCACCTCTACACCCTGGACCTCGGCGCCCTGGTCGCGGGCTCCCGCTACCGCGGTGACTTCGAGGAGCGCCTGAAGAAGGTCCTCAAGGAGATCCGCACCCGCGGCGACATCATCCTGTTCATCGACGAGCTCCACACGCTCGTCGGCGCGGGTGCCGCCGAGGGCGCGATCGACGCCGCCTCGATCCTCAAGCCGATGCTGGCCCGCGGTGAGCTCCAGACCATCGGTGCCACGACGCTCGACGAGTACCGCAAGCACCTGGAGAAGGACGCCGCGCTGGAGCGCCGCTTCCAGCCCATCCAGGTCGCCGAGCCGTCGCTGCCGCACACGATCGAGATCCTCAAGGGTCTCCGCGACCGGTACGAGGCGCACCACCGCGTCTCCATCACCGACGAGGCCCTGGTCCAGGCCGCGACCCTGGCCGACCGCTACATCTCCGACCGCTTCCTGCCGGACAAGGCGATCGACCTGATCGACGAGGCCGGTTCCCGGATGCGCATCCGCCGGATGACCGCGCCGCCGGACCTCCGCGAGTTCGACGAGAAGATCGCCGACGTGCGCCGGGAGAAGGAGTCCGCGATCGACTCGCAGGACTTCGAGAAGGCCGCTTCCCTCCGCGACAAGGAGAAGCAGCTGCTGGCCGCCAAGGCCAAGCGGGAGAAGGAGTGGAAGGCCGGCGACATGGACGTCGTCGCCGAGGTCGACGGCGAGCTGATCGCCGAGGTCCTGGCCACCGCCACCGGCATCCCGGTCTTCAAGCTGACCGAGGAGGAGTCCTCGCGTCTGCTCCGCATGGAGGACGAGCTCCACAAGCGCGTCATCGGCCAGAAGGACGCCATCAAGGCGCTTTCCCAGGCCATCCGGCGCACCCGTGCGGGTCTGAAGGACCCGAAGCGTCCGGGCGGATCGTTCATCTTCGCCGGCCCCTCCGGTGTCGGTAAGACCGAGCTGTCCAAGACGCTCGCCGAGTTCCTCTTCGGCGACGAGGACGCGCTGATCTCCCTCGACATGTCGGAGTTCAGCGAGAAGCACACGGTCTCGCGGCTCTTCGGTTCGCCCCCCGGCTACGTGGGCTACGAAGAGGGCGGCCAGCTGACCGAGAAGGTGCGGCGCAAGCCGTTCTCCGTGGTCCTCTTCGACGAGGTCGAGAAGGCCCACCCGGATATCTTCAACTCGCTGCTGCAGATCCTGGAGGACGGTCGCCTGACCGACTCCCAGGGCCGGGTCGTGGACTTCAAGAACACGGTCATCATCATGACGACCAACCTCGGCACCCGGGACATCTCCAAGGGCTTCAACCTGGGCTTCGCCGCCCAGGGCGACGTCAAGACCGGCTACGAGCGGATGAAGGCCAAGGTCAACGAGGAGCTCAAGCAGCACTTCCGGCCCGAGTTCCTCAACCGTGTCGACGACACGGTGGTCTTCCACCAGCTCTCGCAGGAAGACATCATCCAGATCGTCGACCTGATGATCGCCAAGGTCGACGAGCGGCTGCGCGACCGCGACATGGGCATCGAGCTGAGCGGCGACGCGAAGCAGCTGCTCGCGAAGCGC